>CAYSLN010000060.1:0-12266 GCA_964431825.1 uncultured Pirellulales bacterium
TGCGAGCTATGTCCGAAGAGCTGCTTGATTGAGCCCGGCCAAAGTGGCGAGTGCCGGGTGAGAATCAATATCGACGGTGTTTTGCGCACGGTCGTGTACGGATTTCCGTGCTCTGTCAACCCTTACGACCCTGTGGAGAAAAAACCGCTTTTTCATTTTCTGCCCGGCACCAAAATCCTTTCGATTGCAACGGTCGGCTGTAACCTTCACTGCAAAAACTGCCAGAACTGGGAAATATCGCAGGCCAATCCCGAAGAAAGCACAGCAGCTTATTTGCCACCTGAAAGTCTCGTCCAGCTTGCGAAAGAGCATCACTACCAGTCAATCGCCTATACTTACACCGACCCTGTTATCTTTTATGAATATACCTATGACTGTGCAAAGTTAGCCAGGGACGCCGGGATACGCAATGTCCTTGTGACGGCTGGGTATATAAATCAAGAGCCGTGGAAAAGATTGCTCGAATATGTCGATGCAGCGAACATAGACCTGAAATTTATCTCCGACGACCTCTACCGAGAGGTTTGTTCAGGGACATTAAAGCCCGTACAGGAAGCTCTGGTAACAGCCAAGGCAACCAATGTGCTGGTTGAAGTTACAAACCTGATTATCCCAACCCTGAACGATAAACCCGAGCAAATAGGCGAGCTTGCCCGCTGGGTCAAAACAAATTTAGGCGGTGAGACACCGATGCATTTTTCAAGGTTCTTTCCACGTTATAAGATGCGAAATCTACCGCCAACTTCGCTGAAGACTCTGGACACGGCCCATGACATCGCAATCAGCGAAGGGCTAAACTACGTATATATAGGAAACATACTCAGCAAAGAAGGGCAGAACACATATTGTCCCGAGTGCAAAAAATTACTTATCGAACGCAGCGGCTATACTATCTTACAGAACCGCTTAAAAGAGGGCCGTTGTCCTGAATGCGAAAGAGAAATTTACGGGGTCTGGTAATGACACGCAGAGAATTTATCCGAAAACTAATAAAAGGAAGTTCGGCAATTTTGGTGGGTACTTTGTGGCTCGTCAAGAAGGCTTCGCCTCGCAGGTTTGTGCGGGCTTTGAGAGTTAAGAAATATCCCGGTCATTTGAAGTCTCTAAAAGATATCTGGAAGGAAGCTAAATGGAGCGGTTGATATGAACAGACAATCTGAAAAATTCGTGAAAATCAAATTTACTACAGGTTTATTAATTGCGTTGTCAGGTGTTGTAATCGTAGTCCTTTGGAAAATGCACCGCCCAACAGAAGCTGCCGCAGAGCCTGCGAAAGTTGTCTTCCATTCTCCACTTGGGACAATGGGATGGTACCCTTCCGATGCTGCGACACTTAAAAAGCAAATCGGAGACCTTTTTCAAAAAGTTGACGTCCAGCCGATAGAGGGTGTAATCGCGCTGATTTTGCCACATGCAGGCTACTCATACTCCGGCGAAACCGCAGTTACGGGAATCAAAACAATCGCCAAAAAATACAAACGGATAGTTGTTATTGGCCCAAGTCACCGAATCCCTATGGAAGAGATACTAAGTGTGCCGAGGGTAACGCATTACGAGACAGCTCTCGGAGAGGTGCCTCTGGACGTAGAATTTATAGAGAAGCTTCTAAAGTATCCGATGTTTCAGAACGTGCCGCAGGCACACAAAAACGAACACAGCGTCCAGATAGAACTTCCATTATTGCAGTATGCTCAGAAGAATTTCAGGTTTGTTCCGATTGTGGCGGGCCGCTGTTCACCCGAGACAATCGTCAAAGCCGGGGCAATTCTAAAAGGTTTAGTTGATGATGAAACCCTCTTAGTTGCAAGTTCTGATTTTGTACACTTTGGGCCTAACTACGGCTACACGCCCTTCAAGGAAAACATACCCGAGCAAATCAAAAAGCTTGATATGGGGGCTTACGAGCATATAGTAAAGCTGGATGCCAAAGGATTTCTGGAATACAAGCGCAGCACCGGCGCAACAATATGCGGCTATGTTCCAGTTGCAGTACTGCTCTCGACAATGGGCGAAGGAGCCAAGGCTGAGTTGATAAAATATGCAACCTCCGGTGAATTGATGGGAGATTACAGTAACAGCGTCAGTTATCTTTCCGTTGCATTTTCGGGAACGAGAGGAAAGGGGCCGGATGTCAAGACGGGAGACGACAACAGCAAATTAAGCGAGGAAGATAAAAAAGAACTACTTACTTTGGCCCGCAAGACAATAATTTATGCTATCCAGAAACGTGAGGTTCCAGAGGTGTCGGAATTAGGCGTTGAAATCAGCGAAGCAATGAAAACTCCCCGAGCGGCGTTTGTCACGCTCAAAAAGAACTCCCAACTTAGGGGTTGCATCGGCGATATCTTTCCACAAAGACCTCTTTACAAATCTATTATTCTAAACGCCATTCATGCCAGCTTTAACGACAGACGTTTTTCTCCGGTGACAGAAGACGAGTGCAAAGATATTACGATAGAAATATCCGCGCTGACAGCACCTGAACCTGTTGCCTCGTTCGACCAAATCAGAATCGGCACGGACGGTGTTGTGCTGAGCAAAGATGGGCATTCTGCTGTGTATCTACCCCAGGTCGCACCCGAACAGGGCTGGGACATCAACCAAACGCTTACGAATCTTTCTCTAAAAGCGGGACTGGCTCCGGATGCCTGGAAGGAAGGTGCGAGCTTCTTGGTCTTTCAGGCTGTGGTTTTCGGTGAGAATGAAAAATGAAGTTCGCTCGCGGCTTACTGATATTCAGTTACGGGCTGTTTTCTATTGCAGCCCAGACCCTGCTTTTTAGGGAGTTCATCACTACCTTCGAAAGCGACGACATAAGCGTCGGGCTCTTCTTTAGCTCGTGGTTTTTATGGGTCGGCATAGGGGCAATACTGGTTTACAGGGCCAAGAGCTTTGCCGAGAAGCTGGTCAAGAATATAGAACTTCTGTTTTTGAGCTATCTGCCTGCTTTTATCTTAGAGTCGATACTAATTATGCAGGCGCGAGAGCTGGCCGGCATCGAACCTTATGCGCTACTGTCAATACGAACCATTCTGCTTTTATCGATGGTAGTTAACGCACCGGTCAGCATCATCACAGGAATGCTATTTCCCACTGCCTGCCGATGGGTCCGGACCGTCGGAAATTATACAGCCTCTGGGGCGCAAAGGGGAAATGACTTTGCAGTTTCACATATTTACATTATCGAAGCAACAGGAAGTTTCACCGCCGGACTGGTGGTGACTTTCCTTTTGGGAGCCGGCATAAGCTCGGCAAGGATTTTTCTGGTATTCGCTTTTATTGTCTCTTTGTCCGTATTGGCCGTACAGCTCACCAGGCTGTCTACAAGTAACACGAAAGCAACCGAGCAAAAGAATAAACCCTACGGACTTAGGACGGCTGTTTTATCCTCTTTGATTTTGCTTTCCATTTTTCTTTGCTTAGTCATCGGAGTCGACAAATCCTTAACGAGGTATGTGAGGACCATAAAATGGACCAAGCTGCTTCCGAGAGATGCGCTGGCCGGCTCATTCCAAACATCTCAGGCGGAGTATCTCTACGGAATCTACCAAGACCAGTGGGTGGTTATTCGGGAAGGCAGTGTTTGTGAGGCGCTGCCTGATAAGAGTACCGCCGGCAAGACGGCGGCTATCAGCCTTTGTCAGAACCCCGGCGCCGAGCGGGTCCTGGTAATCGGGTCCGGACTGGCACTTTGCCGGGAATTCCTGCATCTACCGCAGATTGAGACGATAACTTGGACACATTGCGACAATGAATACGTGCGGGAAGTCAATAGATTCATACCTGAAAAGCTTAAAATCAGTGACGAGAGATTTCAGCCCTTTTCCGGTGATGTTCGCTCGCTGCTGGTCGGCAAGAAAGGATATTATGACATAGTAATTCTGGATTTGCCTGATGCGACCAGCTCGGCGATGAACCGATATTACACACTTGAGTTCTACCGACAGGTTAAAGAGTCGTTGCGAGCCGGTGGTCTGCTGGCAGTTCGCACAGCAGGCGGGGAAAACATTATGGGTACCGAGTTAATCAACCTCGGTGCTTCAACGAAATTTACGCTCGAGAGCGTTTTTTCACATCTTGTTTTAATACCCGGCGATGACACATGGTTTATCGTGTCCGATTCAGAGGAACTTACCGGCGAACCTGCTACTTTACGAGAGCGCTTTGCGAAAATAGAAGGCGGAGGGGAGGTTTTCTCTCCGCAAGCTTTGCTATCGGTCTATCTGCCAGACCGTGCTGATGTTGCTTTGAAGAATTACTCCAGTGCGGACTTACCTAAAGAGTTGCTGATAAATCGCGACTCCAGGCCACTAACACATCTTTATAGTTTATTGCTCGCAGCGAAACAGTCGGGTGCACCTCTGACCAAATTTGTCAAACTGCTTGCTTTAGCCGGGCCGCTGGTTTTTCTGATTCCCATTTTGGTTTTTATAGTTCTGCGAGCTGCTTACATCACAAAAACAATGGAGCAAGGCAGCGAATCGAGTACCCGGTCATCGAGCTTTGACAGTTCATTTTTGGTTTTCTCAGCCGGCTGTTTGGGCATCAGTACGGTAATTGTGCTGATGTACCTGTACCAAACGCATTTTGGCTCGCTTTACCTGCATATCGGGGTCATTTCGTCCTTGTTCATGGCGGGCTTAGCAGGTGGGGCAGTTCTGATTTCGTATCTTATCAAGCGTATCTCGCATTTAGTTTCGGGCTTCAGAATTCAGGATTTACTTTTATTAGCGGTAACAGCTGTTCATATATTAATCCTGGCCGGGATTGCCTTTGGGCCTGTTGAACAATGGACAGGGACAGTAAAGGTGAACTACAGTATTTGGGAGACCAGGCACTTGTTTTTTGCGCTGGCATTCGTCCTGTGCGGTTTATGCTGTGGTTGCTACTTCCCAATCGCAGCCAGGCAACTTGCCGAATCCGGCTTTGAGACGGGGCAGGCCGGCAGTAAGCTCGAGACCTTCGACCACCTTGGAGCATCGATAGGCGGGCTTCTGACAAGCCTCGCACTTGTTCCCGTGCTTGGAACCAGGGTAACCATAATTGTATTTGCTGCGCTTCTTCTGGCCAATTCACCGGCAGCAATACTAAAGTTATACAAAGCCCGGGAAACCTTTTTGCCAGATACGATGACCTTTGGACTTCGCAGAGCCGGCTATATCTTATTCGGTACAGGGTTAGCTATTGTTCTGTGCTCGAATCTTTTGTTCAACGCCAGCGGACGTCTCAGTCCCCCACTGCCACGGCATGCCGCCCAGGCGCTGGCCGGCGAATTGAATCTCGTGCCGGTATCAACGGCTCTCGCCGATAGCGGCCGAAAGGTCAATTACTTCGAAGTTTACGAAACTAAAGAAAAACCGGCCGGGTATATCTTCAGCTCTGCGGAACTGGCACAAGAGGCTCGTGGCTTTGGTGGTAAAATGAATCTTGCTATTTACGTGGATGCCAGAGGTAAGTTGATAGATTTCCATATAATACGGTCCAATGAAACGCCGGCGTATCTCGAGCTTCTGGACAAATGGTATGACGGTTTAAGAGGACGCCCACTCTTTCAGCCACAGCCCTTTGTCGATGTTGAGGCAGTCAGTGGAGCAACAGTAAGCTCGAAAGCCGTTCTTTCGGCACTGCAAATATCGGGCGACAGATTCGCTACGCAAATTCTCGGCCATCCTCCACAGCGGCCCTTTGAAGAGGAAATTCATCGGGCAAAATACCTGCCGGATGCAAGTGGGATATATTTGATTGGCGTATTCATAATCGCTTTGGTCGTAACCTGCTTTGGGGGATTCTGGAGTCGATTAGCGGTGCTTTTGGTTAATCTCGTAGTCGGAGGCATTGTGCTGAACGCCCAGTATTCCAGTGAACAAATGGTGAGTATGTTGTCCGGGCATATCCCCGCAACGGGTTTCACAGGGGCATTTTTGCTGGTTACAGGAGTGCCACTTGTTGTAATGCTCTTCGGAAATATTTACTGCGGTTACCTTTGCCCTTTCGGCGCTGCTCAGGAATTGCTCGGCTATATCGTGCCGGAGAGATTCAAACAGGCAGTCCCGTCGGAAAAAATGCAAAAGGCGAGATTTATCAAATACGTGGTTCTTTTTGTTCTGATAGTCGTGTTCTTTCTTTCAAGAAACAGGACAACGCTGGGGGCGGACCCTCTTATCTCGATTTTCAACTTACGATTCTCAATTTACGGTTTTCGGTCGGCGATGTTATTGATAGCAGCGGCAGCACTGGCAGGGGCGGTTTTTTACGGGCGCTTCTGGTGTCGATATCTGTGTCCGGCCGGGGCCTTTCTATCGTTGTTTAACAATGTGGTGCTACTGAAGAGGTATCTGCCGAGAAAACTATTCGGCAAATGTGAGTTCGGCCTGAGCACCAAAGACCAGATGGACTGCTTATATTGTGATAGGTGTCGTTACAGTGCACCGGAGCACATGGGTACAAGAGTACAAGAACACAAGGCAAGGCAGGTACTTTTGCCTTATGCGTTTGCAGTGGCGATACTTGTCGCGGGCGTTTCTATAGGCAGGTTTATGCAGGTCATTCCTGTGGGCGGCGATTATTCTGCTGAGTTTGTTTCCGCCGGAGGGCAGGCACGAGATATCGATTTGAAAAAAGTCCAAACTATGATTGAGCAGAAAAGACTATCCGACCGAGAAGCGGAGTTCTATAAAAAGGTCGAGTAAAACCGCCTCGGGGAGGTTAGGGTGCGCATTTCCACGGCGGAAATAATGGATAAGCCACAGGATAAGTGTCAGGATAATCGAAAGCACTATGCATCTCGCGATGGGAAAATACTCGACTTTAATCCCTATAAATGGTATAATCTTTTATCGCGAGAGTAGAAGGTATTAACATCACTGAAAAGCGGCATCAGCGCAAAGAGCAAGTGAAGGTTTCGCCCTTCGCAATAAATGCTACGTAGAAGGAGGATAAAAAAATGCAATTTTCTAATTCTTTTAAGAGCAGTTTGGCATCTCTGGTGGCGTTTATCGTTATATTGTCTTTCTGTACTAGCCAGCCGGTTTTTGCCGCCGGGCCTGTCATAAGCTGGGGCTCAAGGGCCGTAAGTAGCAGCGATTTTGACTGCAATGACTTTGTGGCCATCGCCGCAGGCTGGGAGTATTCTCTTGCCTTAAAGCAGGATGGCTCCATTGTCGGCTGGGGCCACGACGGTTATGGTCAGGCTACACCTCCAGCTGGCAACGACTATGTGGCCATTGCTGCAGGCGGGTGGCACTCTCTTGCCTTAAAGCAGGACGGCACTATTGTCGGATGGGGCGAGGACGATGATGGTCAGGCAACGCCACCTGACGGCAACGACTATGTGGCCATCGCCGCAGGCTATAACTATTCTCTTGCCTTAAAGCAGGATGGCTCTATTGTCGGATGGGGTAGGGGTTCGGGTGCAACGCCTCCTTATGGTAACGACTATGTGGCCATCGCCGCAGGCAGGAATCACTCTCTTGCCTTAAAGCAGGATGGCTCTATTGTCGCTTGGGGCGACACCTTTTCTGGTCAGCCTACACCTCCGGAGGGTAGTGACTATGTGGCAATCGCTGCAGGTATAGATTACTCTCTCGCCTTAAAACAGGACGGCTCTATTGTCGGATGTGGCAGCGACGAATACTTTCAGGCTACACCTCCGGAGGGTAGTGACTATGTGGCCATCGCCGCAGGCGGGTTCCACTGTCTTGCCTTAAAACAGGATGGTTCTATTGTCGGTTGGGGCTGGGACTATTATGGCCAGGCTACACCCCCGGCGGGCGACGATTATGTGGCCATTGCTGCAGGCGGGTACCACTCTCTTGCCTTAAAACAGGATGGCTCTATTGTCGGATGGGGCAGGTGCGATTATGGCCAGACCAGTCCTCCGGCGGGCAGTAACTATGTGGCCATCGCTGCAGGCAGTGAGCACTCTCTTGCCTTAACACAGGACGGTTCTGTTGTCGGGTGGGGTTGTGGTTCGGGTGCAACGCCACCTGATGGTAACGACTATGTGGTCATCGCTGCATGTGAACGTAACTCTCTTGCCTTAAAGCAGGATGGCTCTATTGTCGGATGGGGTTCGGGTGCAACGCCATCTCCTGATGGTAACGACTATGTGGCCATCGCCGCATGTGAACATAACTCTCTTGCCTTAAAGCAGGATGGCTCTATTGTCGGCTGGGGTTGGGGTTCGGGTGCAACGCCTCCTGATGGTAACGACTATGTGGCCATCGCTGCATGTGACCGTCACTCTCTTGCCTTAAAACAGGATGGCTCTATTGTCGGATGGGGCTGGGATGCTTATGGTCAGGCTACACCTCCGGAGGGTAGTGACTATGTGGCCATTACTGCAGGATATTGGCACTCCCTTGCCTTAAAACGGGACGGTTCTATTGTCGGATGGGGTTACAACGGTTCTGGTCGGGCTACACCTCCAGCAGGCAACGACTATATAGCTATCGCCGCAGGCGATCACAGTCTTGCTTTAAAGCAGGATGGCTCCATTGTCGGCTGGGGCTGGAACGCTTCTGGTCAAGCAACACCTCCGGCAGGTAATGACTTTGTGGCGATAGCTGCAGGCAGGAATTACTCCCTGGCCATCAGGGAACCTTGTCAATATGTACTTGCCGGTGATGTAAATGACGATTGCAAGGTTAACTTTTATGACTTTGCAAAGATGGCAGAAAACTGGTTAATCAATTGCCATCTGGACCCGAACGACCCTGAGTGCACACCGAAGTAAATGTAAAAGTTAAAGCTAAAAACTCAAAAACAAAGCTGAAAAACTTCAAAGTTTCGAATTTAAAACTGTAGCTTTTAGATGTAAACCTCAAGCTCTACATCTTCAAGCATCGAGCATCTGCTTTGCCAGAAAATACTCGACTTTAATGCCTGTAAATGGTACAATAATTTTTTTTATGGGAGGTGAGAAGATGGATACAAAAAAAGGCTTTTTTGTTTTTGTGTTTTTAATATCCAGCCTTTCGATATTCCTTCCAATTAGCCGGGCCGAGAGTTTTCGTTTCATCGTAACTTCCGATACACACTATGGATCTCTCGATATTATCGATGAGATAGTCGAGCAGACTATTAACTCAAAGGCGGATTTTATTCTAATTGCCGGCGATTTAGTTGAACAAGGCACTGAGGCGGAACTTCTTGCATGGCGAGATGCAATACAACCTCTTTACGATGCGAATATCGGCGTCTATCCGATTAGAGGAAATCACGATAATTGCCCTAAATCAGGATGGGACAATGTCTTTTCAGGAGATTATGCTTTACCTGCCAACGGGCCGGCCGGGGAGGAAAATATCACTTATTCTTTCACATTCGAAAATGCTTTCATAGTCGGTCTCGACCAATACGTCAAACCCCACCGTATCAACCAGCAATGGCTTGACGGACAATTCGCATCGAATACACAGCTCCATGTTTTTGTATTCGGCCACGAATCCGCATTCAGGCTTTATCACGAAGACACCCTTAATATATTTACGCGCAACCGTGATATTTTCTGGAACAGCATGGCAACAGAAGGAGTAAAAGTCTACTTTTGCGGACACGACCATTTTTATGACCATGCCCGACTCGATGACGGTGACGCCGATCCCAATAACGATGTGCATCAGATAGTCGTAAACGGCAGCTCAAAAACATACGATGATATTTACATACCTTATAACGGCAACAACAGCCACTGGACACCAGTTCGCATTGAGCACGAGCAGGTTTGCGGTTATATGGTAGTCGAAATTGACGGCCCAAACGCGACGTTGACGTGGAAACAAAGAATCAGCTCCGGCGTTTTTGAAATTGGTGATGTCTTTTCTTACACTTTGGGTCCATTCAATGCACCGCCTGTTAATATTCCAGATGCCAATTTAAAAGCCGTCATAACCAACCAGTTGGGAGTTTCTGAGCCGAACACCATAGATATGCTTTCATTGATATATCTGGATGCCAATTCTATGGCAATAACCAACCTAAGCGGCCTGGAATACGCAAAGAATCTGACTGAGCTAAACATAGGAGACAATCTTATAAGTGACATATCCGCTTTGACATACCTGTGTAACCTTCAAAATATATACCTGAAAAATAATCCAATCGACAGAAAGACCTTTTGTGTCGATTTTCCATTGATTACAGCAAATAATCCCGGCTTATATATCGAAAGTGACCCCAATCCAGACCCATGTGACGATTGCATTGTGGATTTTGCTGATTGCAACCTAAAGGCTGCTGTAGAGGTTGAATTGGGTATCCAAAACCCGGAAGTTAGCGATATGCTGGAACTTTTCAGCCTTAGCTGTGATTACAGTGGAATTGTAGATTTGTTCGGCCTCGAGTATGCTGAAAACATTCTTTGGTTGAACCTGTCGCAAAATCAAATCAATGACATATCTTTACTCTCAGCAAATACTAAACTTACCCAGTTGTTTTTAGGCGATAATCAAATAAGTAATATTACAGCTTTGTCGAAGCTTTTTGACTTGTACTGGCTTCGGCTAGAAAACAATAATATCAGTGACATCTCTTCGCTGGTGGCAAAGCCGCTTCTTGAGTATCTTTATCTCGGTTCCAATCCACTGGACACTGCTGCATACTGCACTTATTTTCGTCTAATAGATGACAGCAGCTCGCCCACTGCTGCTATTGATTATGACCCAAATCCAAATCCCTTGACCAACGATTGCTCTACCAGCATAGATGAGTTGTCAGAATTTGCCAGCCATTGGTTAGACGTTGAATGTAATGAACTCAATAGTTTCTGCGGCGGAGCAGATATGAACCATCTAAATGACGTCGATTTCGACGATTTTGCACAATTTGCTCAATACTGGCTTAAAAACATTCAGTAAATCACGAGCTACAAAAGGACATTGAGGCCTTTTTTTATTGCGTACTGGCGGACAGAGTCGATTTCTTCAATAGTCGGTCGGCGGTTTATTGAGGGATGCGAGGAAGCATTATAACAGGGGCGGTACTGGTCCATAACGTTGATGGTTGTTTTAGAGCTAACCTGCTCAGCTAAAAAGTCAATAATATCAAAACTGCCGGCCAGATTGTCAGGCAAGACTAAATGTCTTACCAACAAGCCGCGAGTAGAGAGGCCGTTTTCCATCCGGAGGTCGCCCACCTGACGGTGCATTTCTTTGACGGCGGCAAAGTTTACCTGCGGGTAGTCGGGTGCAGCACTAAATAAATCAGCGACTTTCGGGTCTGAATACTTCATATCGGGCATATAAATATCAACGAAGCCTTCGAGCAACTTTAGCGTCTCGACGGAATCGTAGCCGCCGGTATTGTAAACTGTCGGTAGTGTCAAGCCTGCATTCCGCGCCAATTCAATGGCGGCGATGATAGCAGGGATAACATGGGTGGGAGTGACGAAATTGATATTGGAGCAGGCGATATCCTGCAGCTCGAGCATAGACTGGGCCAACTGTTCGACTGTTACCTCGCGGCCGTGGCGATGATGGCTGATGTCGAAGTTCTGGCAGAAGACACAGCCGAGATTGCAGCCGGCAAAAAAAATAGCGCCTGAGCCGCCGGTGCCTACAAGGACGCTTTCTTCGCCGAAGTGGGGGCCAACGGAGCTAACGAGGGGCATATCGCCGATGCCGCAAAAACCTCTCTCGCCTTTACTGCGAAAGACTTTGCACATGCGAGGGCAGAGCGTGCAGGGATTGAGAAAATCCCAGAGTTGGCAAACGGAATTACTAAAGCCGTCGGGGCTGGTCGGTAAAGGCACCATAATCGGATTTTATCTTTCAACCGTCATAACCGGCACAGGGCTCTATGAGAGAAGCTCCGGCACCAACATCCAGTCGATTTGCCACTGGTTGTCGTCGGAGCGATTCATACAGACAATGCCGCCCCGCTGAAACGCAACCGTCTGAGCCGATTCGGAGCCAGTTAAAAGCACGGATGCCAGCCTGGCCAAAAAAGGCAGGTGCCCGACAATCATAATATCAGCGGTGGCAGAGGCAAGCTCATCCACCAGAGCTGCGATATTATCGGTCGGACCAAGGCCATCGCGAGCGGCCAGGGTATTGGCCCTGACAACTTTAGCCAAAATCTCGGCGGTCTGGAGGGCACGTTTCTTGCCACTGTGCCACAGATAATCAACGCACAGGTCCAAGGATTTGATGAAAGCAGCCACTTTCCGTATGTCGCGCAGGCCCTGCTCGGTCAGCGGACGCTCGGGGTCATTCTGCTTTGAAGCCGCCTTCGCGTGCTGTACGAGGTATAATTTCATTTTTGAGCCT
>CAYSLN010000061.1:0-6109 GCA_964431825.1 uncultured Pirellulales bacterium
GTTTGTTTTGTGCATTTTGTGTTGCGGAACTGTAATTGTAAATTGTTGGTTTAACGATAGTTGCTGACTCAAAAGAACTTAAAAATAGGTCTTAGACCACCTATAACCCTGAGGTCACAGGTTCAAGTCCTTCATCACCCAGTTTTGCACGAGGTTACAATACATAGGTCTGCCGGCAAGCCCAGGCTTAATTGTTTGCTTTACACAGTGGTTTGTCTTTATTAAGATAACGTCCTTGGCGATTGTATCTCTGCCGGGATTTTTTGCAATCTGTCTAAATCAGGTAAGTTATGGGAACACAACTGGCAAAAGTCTATGACCCAAAAGCAATAGAAAGCCAGGTAAATGAGCTTTGGTTTTCGCATTCATACTTTCACGCTGAAGCACCCAGCAAAAACCAGGAACAAAAGACTTATACTATCGTTATCCCGCCACCTAACGTAACAGCACCGCTACATCTTGGCCACGCACTGAATAACACATTGCAGGATGTTCTTATTCGACTCCGCCGGATGCAGCAATACGACACGCTGTGGATGCCGGGAACCGACCACGCCGGCATCGCCACGCAGACAGTCGTTGAGAAGCGAATACTATCAGAAGAAGGAAAACGGCGTACCGACTTCGAGAGAGATGAATTCGTCGGGCGTGTACAAGCCTGGAAAGATGAATACGAGGCCCGAATCATAAGCCAATTGAAAGCGATGGGCTGCTCGTGTGACTGGGAACGAACGCGCTTTACGATGGATGATGTGTGCGCTAAAGCTGTTCGCGCTGCGTTTTTTAAGCTATTCACTGATGGGCTTATTTACCGTGGTAAAAGGCTGGTCAACTGGGACCCTGCTACGCAGACAGTCTTGGCAGATGACGAAGTAGAACACGAGTTGGTACAGGGGCACTTCTGGTATATGCGGTACCCGCTCAAAGAACCGGTCGAAATAGAGGGCAAACGAGTAGAGCATGTTACCGTAGCCACTACCCGGCCGGAGACAATGCTTGGTGATACAGCTGTCGCGATGAATCCAACCGACCATCGAGCTGAGTATCTGGTCGGCAAAAAAGTCCTGCTTCCGATTGTAGGTCGCGTCATCCCTATTATCGCCGATGAGCACGTTGTTCTTCCCGATGCTGACAGTGAAGATGAAAAAGCGCGATTCTCTACCGGCTTCTTGAAGGTAACGCCGGCTCACGACCCGGATGACTGGGGAATAGGTCAGAGACACAATCTGGAAGTCATCAATGTGATGGCACCAGATGGCTCTATTAGCGACAAATTCGGCTGGGAAGATGCTGATGAGCCGGAAGCACAATCCCTGCTCGGTATGGACCGTTTCGAGGCACGTGAGGCTATCGTTGAGTGGTTCCGAAAAGAGAATCTTCTCGAGGATGTTCGAGAATATGCCCACGAAGTCGGACACAGCTATCGCAGCCATGTGCCTATTGAGCCATATCTATCCGACCAGTGGTATATCGCCGTCAAAAAACCTATCGAACACCTTTCAGAGAAATTTGGCCAGGGCCTTATTGAAGGAACCGATGTGCCGGTAAATTCTTTAGCAGGTCTGGCCCTCAAGCCATTACTTGATGGCCGACTGCGATTTATCCCTGAACGCTACGCAAAGACCTATCAAAGCTGGCTGGAAAACCTGCGAGACTGGCCAATCAGCCGACAACTCTGGTGGGGACACAGAATACCCATCTGGTACAGAGTGATATTACTAAATGACCTAACACCACCAGAGTTATTTAGTTTATTAAAAGAATTTCAAAACAATAACAAAGTAGAGATAAAAGCAAAGAACTTGAACACTGAGCAAGAAATACCTATTTCGCAACTGGATGAACACACACAACAAATGTACCCATATTCAATATATATTTGCCCTCTTGAAGACGATCCAGCAATTATAAAAAAGCTTGAAGCAGAAGGATTCAAACATGACCCTGATGTACTCGACACATGGTTTTCATCGGCATTGTGGCCATTTAGTACTATGGGTTGGCCGGATGAAACTCCTGATTTGAAAACATTTTATCCGGGTGATGTGCTTTGCACCGCGAGAGAAATAATAACCCTATGGGTTTCACGTATGTTGATGATGGGGCAATACTGCGCCGGAGACATTCCTTTTAGCGATGTATACATTCACGCGATGATACAGGATGGCGAAGGACGAAAAATGTCCAAGAGTCTGGGCAACGGTATTGACCCGCTTGTAGCTATCGACAGTCATGGGGCCGACGCTATGCGCTTTACACTGGCCAGTATGACAACCGATACGCAGGACATTCGAATGCCGGTAGTCCGGATGACACTGCCCGATGGGCGAGAGGCTAATACATCGCCCAAGTTTGATATCGGCCGAAACTTCTGCAACAAGCTCTGGAACGCCTCGCGCTTTGCGATGATGAACCTTGAGGAAATAGACCCGGCTAAATTTGACGCCGGCAAAATGAATATTACCGACAAATGGATTCTTTCCCGCCTGGCTAAGACTATCTCGGAGGTTACAGAGTCGTTAGATAAGTTTAAGTACAGCGAGCCATTGTCGGAGCTCTACAGATTTTTCTGGAATGATTTTTGCGACTGGTATCTGGAGTGGGTCAAATCCAGAATGCAGGACCAGCAGAAAAAACCGATTGCTCAAAACGTTTTAGCTTTTGTGCTGGACCAAACGCTGCGTCTGCTACATCCGTTTGTGCCGTTCATAACCGAAGGGATATTCCAAAAGCTAAACGACATCACGCCGGTCCGACAATTGAAGGGTCTGGTGGAGATAAAGAAATCCGATGCGTTGGTAGTTGCCGAATGGCCGGATAGACTGGATTCATTTATTGACGAGGACGCCGAAGAAAAAATCTCGATTATCCAAAGTCCGATTCGGGCCATAAGAGATATCAAGAATAATTATAACATCCCTCCCGCGACGATGCTGACAAGCTCGGCGAACACTACTGCAAGAGTTGCAGAAATATTAAATGATAATTCCGAACTTATCTGTCAAATGGCGGGTACTAAGGTATTTATGGCAGGTAGTGACATAGAAAAGCCAAAAGATGCTGCTACTGCAATAGTCGACGATATGCAAATCTACGTCCATGGCGCGATTGACCCTGTAGCAGAGCGAGCCAAACTCGAAAAGCAAAAAGAGCAGTTGGAAAAAGCTCAAAAGTCGGCAGAGGCCAAATTAGGAAATAAAAACTTCGTAACCAAAGCCAAGCCGGAAGTTGTAGCCCAGGCCAGGGACAGGTTAGCCGAACTGACAGAGCAGTTAAAGACTGTCGAAAAACACCTTTCGGAATTAAACGTTTAATGATAGTAAAGGTAATATCAAAATGGATGTAGAAGTCGAATTGTCGCGTATAATCATTAACGAAACATCCGACCAGCAAATAATCGTCTTAAAAGAGCGTCACGGCGAGCGGGGGTTTCCCATCGTTATCGGCATAGTTGAAATTTTTGCTATCGACCGCAGATTAAAAGGCATCAAACCACCTCGTCCGATGACACACGATTTATTGGCCAGCGTGATTAAAAGCCTCGGCGCTAAAATAGAAAAGATAGTTATAAACGACCTGCGCAATCATACTTTCTATGCGCAGATACATCTAAGCTTAAATGGAAAAACCTTCGAAATTGATTCTCGCCCTTCCGATGCGATTGCCCTGTGTGCAGCTTCAAGCTCGCCTATTTATGTTGCTGAGCACGTTTTTGACATGACTGCCCAGTGAAAAAAGATGAAACAAGCAACAATCCAACAGCAATACAAAGCATAGTGTCTGCGACATTGAACGCAGGCCAATGTCTCCCCGGCCAGTAAACAACATCGATAAAGTCCCGCACCCGGCCATCATTAAAAATTCTGTCCCAAAGATTACCACAAACACCGGCAGCAAAAAACGCCAGAGCAATGTGAACCAATTTGTGCTGGCTTGCGCTAAAAAGAAAAACCACAAATATTACTACTAACGCAATGACCGAAACTGCTACCAACAAGCGATACTGCCCGGCAGCTATTCCAAAAGCGGCACCTTGATTTTCTGCCAACACCAATCGCAAAAAGCCATCCATGACTGTAACGCTATTGCCCGGTTTCTGCACCAACCAGGTGAATACAGCTTTTTTACTCCACAAATCAAGGGTCAAACCAGCTGCTACTAAGGGCCAGAAAATAAGCTGAGCCGCCAAGCCCGGAAG
Source organism: uncultured Pirellulales bacterium (assembly GCA_964431825.1). Taxonomy (GTDB): domain Bacteria; phylum Planctomycetota; class Phycisphaerae; order Sedimentisphaerales; family Anaerobacaceae; genus CAYSLN01. The sequence continues at coordinate 4,199 of CAYSLN010000061.1, forward strand.
CACGAAAGGTCGGTGTTTCAAAAAAGAACAGCTCGAACTCGGCCGGCTGTTAGTTTCCTCTGTCTTTAATTCTGTCATAATCAGCGTTCAACGTATCGTACTTGCTGCCTTTAAAAAACTTCCCACTACCTGTTTTAGTTCGAATGCTTCTATCGGCAGGCGATTATATCACAGTAAGTCCTGATGTCAAAAACTTTTAGCGACACAGAAAACCCTTATCCCTGAGTGTCCTTTTCAAATGCTTGACATATTTAAAACCGCTCCATATCATATGCCAATTCGGTTGGGCCATACTGTGCGGACGAGGTAATACCTCGTCTTTGTTGTTTCTGCTTGAAAGGTACTTTTAATGGCGAAACGAAAAGTAACTTTGGAAAAAAGACCGTTTGTACTGATTATCCGTGATGGGTGGGGTTATAATCCAAACAGGGATGAAGAACAATACAATGCCATCAGGCGTGCCCATACTCCAACAGACGATATGCTAATGGCCGAGTATCCACACTGTCTTATCCATACAAGTGGTGAAGATGTGGGTCTGCCGGATGGAACGATGGGCAACAGCGAAGTAGGACACCAAAATATCGGAGCCGGTAGAATCGTCCCACAGGAATCCGTTAGAATCAGCAAAACCATTCGCGACGGTTCTTTCTTTGAGAATGAGGAATTTTTGAATCTAATTAAATTTACAAAAGACAATGATGGAAAAATGCACGTTATGGGCCTGTGCAGTAACATCGGGGTACACTCGCTGTTAGACCATCTATACGGGCTGCTTGAGCTGGCAAAAAGAAACGACATAAAAGATGTTTTCATCCACGCCTTTACCGACGGGCGGGATTCGCCGCCAGACAGCGGAGCAGAGTATATAGCTGATATCGAGAAAAAGGCCAAAGAAATAGGTGTAGGCAAAATAGCAAGTGTAATGGGCAGGTTTTATGCGATGGACCGTGATAGCCGATGGGACCGAGTACAAAAGGCCTTTGATTGTATGAGGATAGGCAAAGGCATCAAAGCCACCAGTGCTGCAGAAGCAGTAGCCCAAAGCTACGAAAAAGACGTAACCGATGAATTTATCGAGCCAACTTCCATCGTAAACGAAGACAACGAACCAATAGCCACTATTAAAGATGGCGATGGTGTAATATTCTTTAACTTCCGAGGCGACAGGCCCCGTGAAATCACACGGGCATTTGTTGAGCCGGACTTTAAAGAGTTTCCGCGAACAACCAAACCCAATATTTACTTCGTCTGCATGACCGAATATGACGCGACTATACCTGCACCAATAGCGTTTCCAAAACCGCCAAAAATGAAAAATATTTTAGGGGCGTACTGGAGCTCCCTGGGACTAAAACAATTTCGATGTGCCGAGACGGAAAAATACGCACACGCAACCTTCTTTTTCAACGACTACACCGAAAAACCCTTTCGCGGTGAAGACAGACAAATTGTACCTTCACCGCGAGTTCGAACATATGACCTAAAGCCTGAGATGAGCGCTTATGAGGTTGCCGACGTAGTAGTAGAAAGACTTGACTCGAAGAAATACGATGTAGTAGTTGTCAATTTCGCCAACCCCGATATGGTCGGTCATACCGGATACCTGTCTGCAGCGACAAAAGCGGCCGAAGCGGTTGACGAATGTGTGGGCAAAGTACTCGATAAAGTCACAAGTCTGGGCGGCGCAGCTATAATCACCGCCGATCACGGTAATTTTGAAAAAATGATAGACGGAGATCCAGACCACCCACATACCGCCCATACGATTGGCGATGTGCCGTTGATTGTATTCGACGACCGTTACAAAGGCAAAAAGCTTCGCGAAAACGGCAGATTAGCCGACGTAGGACCCACATTGCTGGAAATGATGGGACTGCCAAAACCCGAGGAAATGACCGGCCAAAGTTT
>CAYSLN010000061.1:6209-12247 GCA_964431825.1 uncultured Pirellulales bacterium
GCCAGCGTGGTCAAGGAACTGATGGAGAACAGCATTGATTCGGGAGCCACGAAGATAACTGTGTCTGTCGAAGATGGGGGCCGAAAATTAATCTCGGTGGCTGATAATGGTTGTGGAATGGATGGTGAAGACCTGGCCCGCGCATTTGAGCCACACACCACAAGCAAAATCAAAACAAGCAAAGATTTGCGGGGCATTTCAACACTCGGCTTCAGGGGCGAAGCATTAGCAAGCATCGCATCGGTGGCACAAATCAGGGCTGTTAGCAAGACAAAGACCGCAGCCGGAGCCAACTCTATAGAAATTGATTGCGGTAGTAAAGGTGACATAACTCCCTGCAGCGCAGATTATGGAACAACAATCCAGGTTAGAGATATTTTTTACAAGCTGCCTGCCAGACGCAAATTCCTCAGAACCGCCAATACCGAAATGGGACACATCACCGAGCAATTCACCCGAATCGCACTTGCAAATGATAATCTGGATTTGACCTTAATACACAACGGCAGAGAGCTTCATCGGCTGTCAGACAAAGACGGTCTTCGCCGCCGCATAGCCAACCTGTTCCCGATGCCTTCGGGCGAGACTTCTGAAAATCTTATTGAGACCGAGAACAACGAAAAAGGCCTACACATCTTTGCCCTAATGGGCAAACCCAACATTTCAAAAACAAGCACTAAATTTCAGTACGTATTTCTGAACGGTCGATTTATACGCGACAAATTCATCTCGCATGCAATCAAAGAGGCTTATCGCGGGCTGTTGGAACCCAATAGATTCCCCGTTATCTTTTCGTTTATTCAAATGCCCTACGAAGACTACGATGTGAACGTGCACCCGACGAAAATTGAAGTGCGTTTCTACAATGCCAATTTGGTTCATTCGCAGGTCCTTGGGTGCCTGAAGGAAAAACTCTTAGGGACAGACCTCCATACGCAGGCAAAGCTGCCGACAACAACAGGTTCACCCGAAAGCCGGAGCACCCCTGTAACCGGACATAGAAGCCAGCAAGTTACCGATGCAATGGCCGAGTTCTTCAAAAAACACAAACCTGCTCAGACACAGCAACAAAAATTTCTAATTGATGATTCCAGATTGACAACTGAACGAAAACTCCTAAACGCCATTCAAATACACGACAGCTTCATCATCGAGCAGACAGATGACGGATTTGTCATCATCGACCAGCATGCGCTCCATGAACGGATACTATACGAAGATTTATACGAGCGAACACAAAAAAGCAAACTCGAGTCGCAGAAGCTGCTGATGCCCGAAAGTTTTGAGGTTAACACATCCGGAGAAGACATACTTAAAAACAATGCCGAACTGATTGACAAATTAGGGATTGAACTTGTGCCCTTTGGTCCTCGGGCCTACGCTGTACAGGCGTTTCCCACCATGCTGGCAAGGGTATCGCCAGTCGATTTTGTCCAGGATTTAATCGATTTACTCATTGATAAAAGTATGGGCCTGGACACGGAAAGTTTGTTTGGCGAGATTCTGAATATGGCGGCCTGTAAAGCAGCAATCAAGGCCGGGCAAAAGTTAAGCGACAGCGAAATAGAACAACTACTTAAAGATAAAGAACGCACCGAACGTGCAAGTCGGTGCCCACATGGCAGACCTACTACAATAAAATTTTCACTGAGCGATTTGGAAAAACAGTTTAAGAGGACGTAATGAACAAATGGTGGCGGCTGCTGCTAATTATCCTGTGCTGGACGGGCGCAGGGTTCACAACACTTGGTTTCCAACAAGACCAAAACTGCAGCTATACTCCCCTGCCAAGTCGGGTCGACAGAATCGTATCTATGGCTCCGAATCTAACGGAAATACTTTTTGCCCTCGGCTTAGACGACAAAATAATTGGTGTGACGCTTGGCAGCGATTATCCACCTGAAGCAACCAAAAAACCGAAGATAGGGAACTTTTGGCAACCGAACATCGAAGCGGTGATAGCAGCTAAGCCGGACCTGGTAATTACGCTCGAATTCGACCAGCAAAAAACCATGGCTGAGCGATTGAACCGCATCGGCTATAACTGCCTGACATTGAGAATCGAAAAAGTAAACGACCTTTACGCAGCAATTAAAAAAATCGGAGCCGCCGTCGGCAAGCAGCACCAAGCCAATGAAATAGTCTCTGACATCACGAAAAAACTGGATAAGCTCCAAATTTTGGTCAATAAGAATGACAAAGTCAGGGTGCTTTGGGTCATCCAAAGAGAACCTTTGCGTGTGGCAGGACGTGACACATTTGTTAACGAGATGATTGAGCTGGCCGGCGGTGAAAACGCAATCGGACCAACGGTGCACAAATATCCACCAATCGGTGCCGAGCAGATCATTGCCTGTCGCGCTGATGTTATAATTGAACCTGCGATGGTACAAAAAGACCTGACCGAGCAACAAGACAGAGCTTTGCAATATTGGAACAGATTCAAGAATGTTCCTGCTGTTACAAACAAGAGAGTTTACATCATACGTGGTAATACGGTCTCACGGCTCGGTCCACGATTGTATGAGGGAACCGAAATTATTGCCCGGTGTCTAAGGCCGGAGCTCTTCATAAATTAAACCAATGAAGGAATTACTAACACCAAGAAAATTAGCTGCCAGGGTCATATCAGCAGGCATAGCACTGGTGATAATAATGTTCGTGTGCTCGCTGATTGGCACCGAGAGCATCTCGTTGAAAGCGGTTTTCAGTGCAGTTGAAAAACGAACAACAGTAAATCCAGACTACGAAATATTTGTGCGGGTCAGACTGCCGCGAATTATTCTCGCAGCCATAGTAGGTGCAGCTTTGGCATCTTCGGGCCTCGTCTTCCAGGCTCTTTTGCGAAATCCCCTGGCCGACCCATACATACTGGGTATATCAAGCGGCGCGGGGCTGGGGGCCATCATCGCAGTCCTAAGCGGGTTCAACTGGACTCTATGGGGTCGGTCACCAATAGCAGTCTTCGCCTTTGCAGGAGCGCTGGGCACAATTTGGTTGGTGTGGTTCATCAGCCGATTGACAGGAAAGTTTCACACAACAGGTCTATTACTTGCGGGCGTGGTGGTTAACGCTTTCTTTTCAGCAGTGATTATGTTTCTGACGTCAGTTGCAAAGAGCCAACAGGTGTACGCGACTATATTCTGGCTGATGGGTAACATGACAGAAGAAGACTTCTTTGTGCTCTGGATAGGAGCCGGTTGCGTATTAGCAGGGATATTAGCGCTATTTAACATAAGTCCACAGTTAAATGTCCTTAGCTTTGGCGAGGAGGATGCCAGGAACATAGGCATCAATCCAGCCAGAACCCGGACGATTGCCTTTGCGATTGCAGCGTTTATAACCGCAATTGCAGTTAGTTTAAGCGGACTAATAGGATTTGTAGGGCTTATCGTACCTCACGGTGTAAGGCTTGTATTCGGCCCCGACCATCGTCAGTTGTTTCCGCTAAGTGCTATTGTCGGCGCGATATTCCTGGTAGTTGCTGATACAGTGGCACGTACTGTCGTTGCCCCCGCACAGATGCCGGTCGGTGTGGTGACAGCCATTGTGGGCGGGCCTTTTTTCCTGGTCCTGCTGGTTAAGTATAGTAAAAGGGTAAGTTGGCTAAAATGAGCGGTATAATAGAGCTGGAAAATTTAAGCTTCGGCTACACACCAAAAAGCTTGGTCTTGGAAGACATTAGCTTTGAAGTAAAGCCGGGGACATTTCTGGCAATTGTCGGCCCTAACGGGGCAGGCAAAAGCACACTTCTCAACCTCCTTTGTAGAAGGCTGGTACCCAAATCGGGCTCGATAAGGATTGACGCAGCAGCTATAGAATCATTTGGCCCCGAAGCTCTCGCCGCAAAGATAGCGGTCGTACGACAGGGACTTACCCCGATATTCGGCTTTTCAGTAATCGAGACGGTTCTAATGGCAAGAACACCCTATTACAACCAAATCGGATTTGAGAACAAAGCCGACAGGCAGATAGTTAACGAAGCACTCATGGCAACCGATACAGCCCAGTTTGCTTCGCGACCGCTTGGTAGCCTAAGTGGCGGAGAGCAGCAGCGGGTTTTCATCGCAAGGGCCCTCGCCCAAGAGACCTCCATTTTGCTCCTGGATGAGCCGACAAGCTTTCTGGATCTGAAACACCAGGTTGACATATATGATTTGCTCAAAGCCGCACAGCTTGAAAAAGGTAAAACAATTGTAGCTGTAACACACGATATCAACCTGGCAGCCCAATACTGCGATGAGGTTTTACTCCTTGAAGGAACCACATCTTGTCCCGGTACACCGGAGTCGCAAAACGCTATTAGAGCCAACAGCAAATACCACATTGGCAAAACTCAAGACGTATTCTCACAGAAGCAAATCGAAAAAGTATTCGGCGTGAGAGTTTTTACCGGTAAGGTGGGGCAGGAAAGATTTCTTATTCCTTTGGGCAAATTCGCAAAAGACAGCACGCAAATCAACAGCAATCCAGACAGCCAACCACGGAAATAACCAAACTTATTCTATCATAACCTCTTACACCCCAAAAAGTTAACTCTGCCAAAGCAGCTTGAGCGGAATAATTTAATTGCATTGAACATACTTTCACGGTTAAGTATCACAGCATTTAGATAAAACAAGTGCTATACATATTATCCATGATACGTTAGAATTACTGGCTTGGTGAATACGAAAAGAAAGAACCGTAGTTACCGCTAAGAAAGGCAGACTAAAAAGTGGTGCAAAAGCGCAAAAAGACTTCCGGGAAAAAAACAACCTCAAGTCAAACAAAGAAAAATCGTCTGAGTCCTGCCGATACAGAGCGTTTCAAACAAATGCTGTTGGAAAAACGCAGGGAAATCCTGAAAAATGTGAATGAAATTGAAGGCGAAGCTCTAAAAAAATCCCGGCTGGACGCAAGCGGGGACCTCTCAAGTATGCCAATCCACATGGCCGACCTTGGAACTGACAACTACGAGCAGGAATTCGCTTTGGGGCTGATGGACAGCGAAAGGAAACTGCTGAAAGAAATAGAGGAAGCGCTGGAGCGCATAGAGAATGGAACTTACGGAATTTGCGAAGGAACCGACAAACCAATACCCAAAGCTCGGCTCAAAGCTCAACCCTGGGCCAGACACTGTGTTGAATATGCCCGAATGCTGGAACAGGGCCTGATAACGGAACAGGAAGAATAAAGAAATAAATGTCAAATTGACCCCCATAGTATGAAACACAGATGTCCAGCCTGCCAAAAAACTTTTAAAGTATCACCTCAAGAACAATCCAAAGAAGCAGAATTTTTCCCTTTCTGCTCCCAGCGATGCAAGCTTGTAGATTTGGGTGCATGGCTGGATGCCGAATACAAGATAATTTCCGAATCCCAATCACAGCAATCCGATGAACCGGCTGAGGCTTCCGCCGATACCCCTTCTGAAAAGTGATAGACGAAGAAAATACTTGAAAAATAAATATAACCTCTGATGATTTATGTAGTCTGTAACCGGGTAACTGATGTGTTATAGTTACACCTTGCCGTACCAGGGAGTAGCTCAGTTTGGCCAGAGCGTCCCTTAGGGAAGGTCGCTAGTTCCGCCGTAAAGCGTCCTCCGCAAGGAGTCCTTAGGACTACGGAAAAATTGTGCCTGGCCCACAAGGGTATAGGATTCTAAGAGATTTGCAATAAGCAATGAATGGAAATGGAAGTTGATTGTAATTTAGTAGCTGTTATGGTATATTCTTGATTATAGTTTATCGGGGAGTAGCTCAGTTTGGCCAGAGCGCTGCGTTCGGGACGCAGAGGTCGCAAGTTCAAATCTTGTCTCCCCGATTAGTGTAACTTTTGATGTGAGCGAAAGTTAGGGAGACTTGGCTTCTCGCTCTTTTTGTGTTTGGAGGGATTAGGCGTCATTTTGGCGTCACTTTCTAAAACTCCCACGATCCGATCAAGTGCTTGGCACGCACGTTCTTCGTTCGCATCGGTGGATTGCAGATAGAATTTGGAAGTGTATAATACTCCCCAAAAACTGGGCGCATGATTAAGGTGGATTTGTCGCCTGA
>CAYSLN010000062.1:0-2337 GCA_964431825.1 uncultured Pirellulales bacterium
GGGGGCAAGGCCCGATAACTATCGCTTTAGAATCGTAACAATCGACACATCAGACACAATCGCCACAACGAAAAGGCAAAATGAAGATCTAAGTAACTAATTGCCGGAACCGGGATTAATACGCTCTCGCTTCTTGTCGACATCTTTAATGCTGCTGACTTTTACTATTTTTTGGCGAGAGAGTGATGAGCAGATTACTGGAAATTTTCGGCAGGGCGATAGAGGTTGGTACGGCCGATTTAATATGGCATTGGTTGAATGAGGTCAAACCTTCAAGACAAGAGGGGGAATCTTCGGGGTATCAACAGTTAGATATAGTCATTGAGCTGATGGGTGAGATGAGGCTGGGGGCAGCTCAGGAGCAGCTAAGGTTCTATCTTTTTGAGCACCCTTGCTGTACATACGGGCGTTTGGCAGCGGCGGCAATATGTCTTCATAAGAACCGACTGCATGAGGCAATCGAAGAGCTGAATTCAGTCTATCTGAGACAGCCCAATAATACTATGGCTCTTTATGTTCTTGGGCATTGCTATGAACGATTAGGCAAAGAATCTCAAGCTGTGGAGTTTTATCAGGACTGTCTGAAGTTTAAAAATTATCTTCAACTACCTGCTCAGCGACTGGCGGCCATCTATTTCAAAAACGGCCAACTGGAAAAGGCTATCCAGCTATACAAGCTGTTGAAGGAGCAGTATCCCGATGATATATCGGCCCTTGTAACTCTCGGCTATTTATATATGTTTGGCGCCAGTTATGCGGAAGCTATTGCGACGTTTAATACAGCAATTTTGATACATCCCGATAACTTTCTCACTCAGGACGATTGCCTGGTTCGACTTATTCACAATGGTGAGCTTCACGAAGCACTGGAACGACTTGAGGACTTACTCGGCCAGGAGCCTGATAGGGTAGATCTTATTGCCAGTGAAGGCGATGTTCTGAGCATGTTGGGAGCTACTGCAGAGGCGGTTTCCAGATATCAGCAGGCCCTTCGTATTTGCCCCGATTTTCTGGAGGCAACTATAAAGCTTGGGACGCAGTACTTGCAGATGCACACCGAACAGCTTGCCGCAGAACAATTCAACAAGGCGGTCGAAATAAATGACAAAATAGTCGATGCATATGTTGGCCTGGCAACGGCTCATAAATTAGCCGGTAGCGATTCAGATGCCCTGGCGACATTGGCACTGGCGGCGGCAATTCAGCCAAACAGCTCATTTTTATTTGCCGAGACGGCTACATTGATTTTCAAGACTGTTCTTGCAGGAGAATTGGCGTTTCAGGAAGGAGACGACCAGACTCGCCTCATAGAGGCAGTTGTTGAGGCTCATCGACAACAAATCATCAATCAGCCGCAAAACCCCGATCTACATTACAGGATGGGTCTTTTGATGATGAGCGTCAGCAGAATAAGCGGTGCGATTGAGTCTTTCCAGACTGCTTTAGGTATAAACCCGACTTTTTCCAGGGCGAGGACGAAGCTAGCTATTTGTCTATTCCAGACCGGTCGTAAGGAAGATGCCCTGGAAGAGCTGACCGCTCCAGAGCATTTGGATAGAGATACGCTTGAACTTCACTACAAAACGGCTTTGCTTTATTGCGACAGGGTGAGGTTTGCATCATCACTTTTCAACCTTGACCGTTATATGGAGCATAATTTTGCTTTGGCTGAGACTGCTGTTAACATTTCGATAGTCCTTCAAAATTTGGGTCTCCTGGACAGGGTCGCTGCTATGTGGGAGAATCTTTCAGAGACAGCCGACCGGGCTATTGATGCAAATCAGCTTTAGGCACTTAAAAATACCCCAAAGGACCAAAAATAGATAAATGCGGTAATTGAGAAGCAATAATTGCTGAATGAAACATAACATATCTTATGGGACGTTGCATGTGGTCTGCTTTTTAGGAAACAGCTCCCTTTTGATTTATTTAAGGAATGCTAATCTTCTAGGCTGGTCTCCCGTAATGATAATGGTTTGCCGAGGATTTCATAGTGTAGAATCGCTCTTCTTAGCTCGTCAGTATCGGCATAATCTATAAAGGCTTCTAAAACAGATTCTGTCTCTGCCTTAGGTCTTTCTTTAACAGACTTGTCTATAACACCCTTGATAGGTTCGCCAATGAAATCCATACGTTCATCTATACCAGGCTGAACTTCCTGTTTTTCGGGAAATTTATGACCGGTATAGACAGATTTCTTTTTTGGAGTAGGTCTCTGATTAACAGTCTGAGGATGGATGGTTTTCTTGCGTTGTGCAGGAACGGCAGGATGAACCTGGCGTAACTGTTGGAAAAATGCTTCTTTCAAGCTATTGACTGTATTGGATGGCTTACGTG
>CAYSLN010000062.1:2437-9243 GCA_964431825.1 uncultured Pirellulales bacterium
TCAGCCATGATGTTTTTCATTCTGTAATAGTCCATAACCCCGATGTTGCCCTTCTTGAAGGCTTCAGCCATGGCCAATGGTATCTTTGCTTCGTTTTCGACGACCAAGGCTCGCATTTCCTGCTCGCGGGCTACTGCCATAGCCCGGCGTTTCTCCGCCTCAGCTTTTGCTCTGCGCATATCGGCCTCGGCCTGTGCAGCCTGCAATTGAGCACCAATGTTTTCACCAACATCAACGTCAGCAATGTCAATCGAGAGGATTTCAAAGGCCGTACCTGCATCTAAGCCTTTTGCCAAAACCGCCTTTGAAATTTTATCCGGATTTTCCAGAACGGATTTATATGCTATGGCGCTGCCGATTGTAGTAACAATTCCTTCGCCGACACGGGCGATGATTGTTTCCTCGGTTGCACCACCAACCAGTCGTTCAATATTAGCGCGGACGGTCACACGGGCCTTTGCCCTTAACTGGATGCCATCCTGGGCGACGGCATCTACGGTTCCTCTGCTTTTTTCCGGGTCGGGACAGTCGATAACCTTTGGATTTACACTGGTTTGGACCGCTTCGAGGATATCCCGGCCGGCAAGGTCGATTGCGGTTGCTGTCTGCAAAGACAAATCAATGTTTGCTCTGTTTGCTGCTATGAGGGCGCGTACGACGTTTGGGACTCGACCACCAGCCAGATAGTGGCTTTCCAAATCACGCGTTGTCAGAATCAGACCTGCCTGAATTGCGGTTATTTTACTGAGGACTATGATTTTGATGTCTACCTTTCTAAGCCACATTCCAATAAGCTCGGAGAATTTTACGTCTGCACGAGAGAGTTTGGCCTGAAGCCATAACCGGAAGAACTTCAAGAACAGCAGAACGAATATCAGCACCGCAAGAATAAGAATGACCATAAGTGCCATACCGACAACTTTTACAGGGTCATTTGCCGCGAGGGTAATGTGTGTTAAGTCATACATCGTTTTGTCCTTTCATTAGCTTTCTTCAACTTTGCGGACAGTTAGCTGTGTGCTTTGCACACTGATAACCTTAACCTTTTTACCTTTATCAACATATCCGCCTTCGGCAACGCATTCAACTCTTTGACCGGAGAAATCGCAGGTACCTACCGGTCTTAAGGGCGTGAGGACAACGCCGACGCTGCCAAGCAGCCCTTTTAGCTCGGTCGTATCAGGTACGGCGTCTCCGAGCTCGCGTTCAGGCGGGGTGAGAGTGACACTTTTACCGAATCTGGTTTTAGGAAATAATTTGTAAGCAATGACCAGAACCGAGGGTATCATTACGATAGCGGTACCAATGCCTACCCAGCCAGCAGTGGCACTGTGGTGAAAAAATATGACTACGCCGCCAGTCAGACAAGCAAAGGCGAAAATGCTTATCAAGCCGCCACTCGGTATGAATACTTCGGCTATTATCAAAGCGGCGCAGGCAAAATAAAGGAAAACAGCAAAAATAAGCCACCAGCTCATCAGTTTACCTCTTTTGGGTTATACAGGGCGTTAGTCTTCTACAGGTTTGACTACGACTCTGTTACCGTGAATTTCTATTATCTCAATCTTAGTTCCTTTGTCAAGGAACTCGGCTTCAGCGACGACATCTACTATTGCATCGCCGAATTTGGCTTTTCCTGTAGGCCTTAGTGTTGAAGTTACTTTGCCAATGTCACCTATGTTTATGGATGCGGTCTTACTTTCCGGCGGAGTAGTCATACTGACTTGCAGCTTACCGCCCTGCTTTGTGGCGGTGGGCACAAGTATAAGGCCGCTAAGGAACTGCAATTTAGGCAGATATTTTGCAAACAGCCATGCCAGAAGCACAAATCCCACGAAACCAAACGAAATCCCCAGCACACCGTTTATGAATACCTGCCAATCGAAGGATGTTTGTGGCCAGGGCAGCTTATCCGGCGGATTTTTGATGAGCATACCGAATAGGCCGGCGAACATGGATATTATTCCTAAAGTGCCCACAATGCCGAAGCCGGGCAGTACAAGGAATTCAATCATCAGTAAAATCATACCGATAACAAATAGTGCAATCTCCACCCAGTTAGCTAGTCCGACGAGGTATTTGCTGCCGACGATGATTGTAAAACATATCACGGCTGCCAGGCCCGGCAGCCCGATGCCTGGTGTGCCGAACTCGATGTAAACTCCCAGCAGAGCAAGCATCACGAGTACGCCCATAACCGCAGGTGAGTTCAGCCATCTGACCATTTCTTCGGACCAGGTGGTCTCGAACACCATCAGCTGGTCGGTAAAGATTACGCCGTCACGCTCGGACAAAAACTCGAGGGCCCCTGCCATGTCTTTGACCTGTGCTCTTGCTATACCATATTCAAAAGCTTCAGAAGCAGTTGACGTAAAGAGCCTGTCGTTTGGGACGATTAATTTTTTATTGTCCAGGTCGTACTCGTTTGGGTCCTTGGGCAAATGGATGCTCTCAAAAAACTCGTACTTTCCTGTTTTGATGTTCTTAACTCTATATACCTCAATCTGCATCGTCACCATAGCCCTTAGCAATGCCTGAGGATAGCCGTTTGCTTCTGCCGCCCGGTCGAAAACTGCGCGAGTAAAGCTTTCGACTTTTTCTCGTTCTACACCTTCGAGTTTGCTGCCGAGCGAGATGGGAGCGCAGTCGCCTATGGTGGTATTCTCGCGCATTATTATATCCTGGCAGGAAACACTTATCATTGCACCGGCTGATATCGCTTCGGTGACTATATAAGCAACAGTGTGAGTTTTTTTGCCGACCTCGAGTATGAGGTACTTGGAAATATTATCAGCCGATTCAACAAGACCGCCATAGGTGCCTATCTCATAAATCAGGTACTCAGCTCCCTGGTCAAGTGCCATCTGGGTTCGGCGCTGGATGGATTTATAAAGCCCGTCGTCAATCATACCTTTGCAGGTGATTACGGCTGCTTTAGTGGTTGGCTTAACTCCGCTGAGATTGTTCGGTGCAACCGCTATGGTGGTTGGAACATCTTCACTAATGTCGTTCGGTTCAACTGCTGCAGCTTGGCAGCCGAGCAGTAACAGACACAGCGAGATAATCGGAATTATTCGGAGCGGGTTCTTCATAGGATGAATTTTACCCTTAAATTGCCGACGTGGCAATACCTGCCTAAGAATCAGTAGAAATTTTCGGCTTGACCCCCTCCCATTGCAGCCCCCCTATTATCGCCTGTGCTATATTTGTGAGGTGGTCACCGATTTTCTCAACATTGTCGACAAGGTCGATAAATATCAGGCCCGTCTGGGGCAGGCAGACACCGCCGCTCATCCGCTCTACATGGCTGCGGCGAAAATCCATCTGCATCCTGTTGAGGTTTGTTTCATTGAGTAGTGCGGATTTAGCAGCTTCAATGTTATTGTTTTTCAGGGCTTCTATGATTGAATCGAACATCTGCTCAATTTCTTCTCTCAACTGGTCGGCTTCAGTAAGGGCTGAGTCACTAAAGGAAAGCTTCTGGTCAATTTTTCGTTCGGCAACTTCAACGATATTGACTGCATGGTCGCCGATGCGCTCAAGGTCGTTAACCGTGTGCAGAAGCACGGGCAGTTCAGTGGATACTTCATCAGATAATTGCCTTCGTGATAATGTCGAGAGATAGGATGTAATATCCAGCTGGAGGATGTCGATGAAATCTTCTCTCTGCCGCACCGAACCAAGCTTTCTTCTGTCATCCTCGACAATTCCATCGATAGCCTGCATGACAGCTTTTTTTGCTGTTTTTGCCATACGAACGATTTCACGCTTTGTCTGCTCCAGAGCGATTACCGGTGTATTAAGCAGATGTTTTTCTAGGGCTACGGGCTTCTGAGCCAGCTCTTCCTCGGTGACCGGTAGAATCTTCATAACCGCCGTTTCCAGCCCGCTGATGATTGGCAGGAATACGATTGTGTTAAAAATATTAAAGGTGCTGTGTGCGACGGCTATGTGTACCATAATGGTGCTTTGCGTGAGTTTGAATGGAGTAATCCATTCAACCATATTGGCGAACCACCCGCTCCATACTAACGGCAGCATATAAATAACACCTATAACGTTGAACATCGTGTGTCCCATTGCGGTTCGTTTCGCATTTCGGGACGCCCTGAGTGCGGCTATTTGTGCTGTTATAGTGGTACCTATATTATCGCCAAGGATGTAAGGTATTGTGACCCTTAAAACCAAATCCCACTCCAAGCCAAAAGCACCTTGAAAGGCTAACATCTGAACCACCGCAATCGAGGCGGAGCTGCTCTGCAGAAGCATCGTGATAACAGTTCCTGCCAGGATTGCCAAAAGCGGGTTTCGTCCAAGCCAAATAAGGGCATCCTGCACGCTCTGACTATCTTTTAGCCCCCCAAAACCTTCTTTCATAAAGTGGATTCCGAGAAACAGGACACCAAATCCCAAAACAGTTTGTCCGATGCTCTTTATTCTCTGTGTTTTTCCCAGGATGCTCAGGAAGAATCCAATACCAACAATCGGGAGGACATAATTTGTAATTTTGAAGATACCAAAAATCGAAACAAGCCAGGCTGTAAATGTAGTCCCTATGTTTGCACCGAGTACAACGCATAACGCCTGTCTTAAGGTCAGCAAACCTGCGTTTACAAAACCGACGGTCATAACTGTGGTGGCAGAGCTTGATTGAATAAGGCAGGTCACACATGCCCCGACTAAAACTGCGATAATACGGCGCTTTGTCAGAGATTCGAGAATGTTTTTGAGTTTCTGCCCGGCTATTTTCTTTAGGCCATCGGACATCAACCCCATACCGAAAAGGAACAACCCCAACCCCCCTACTGTGCCGAAAATCATATCTTTTATCATGCTGATTCCTTACAAGGTTGTCGGGAAAACTAAATGCTTACGACTTCGCAGTAGTTTTATTTATTTTAGTATCCTTCAACTAAGCGGGTGTTTTATCTTATCCTTTAGTATGATTCTTACTCTTCTCAATTTCCCTTGATTTGGCGTCAACCAGAACCTTAAACTCGGCGCCATCCCATTGCAACCCTCCTATCACTGCCTGTGCGATATTTGTAAGATGATCACCGATCTTCTCTATGTTGTCAACCAAGTCAATGAATATTAACCCGGTTTCCGCGCTACACACACCATCAGTCATACGCTGGACGTGGTTACGGCGAAAATCTATCTGCATCTTGTTAAGGTTGTTTTCATAAACCAGAGCTGATTTTGCTGCTTCAGCATCATTATTTTCCAGAGCTGCTATGATATCGTCACACATACTCTCTGCCTCTTCTTTCAACTGCGCAGCCTCAGCCAGCGCCGAATTGCTAAAGGATAGTTTTTGCCCTATCTTTCGCTCAGCGATTTCGACGATATTTACAGCATGGTCACCGACACGCTCCAAGTCGTTGACCGTGTGCAGCAGTACAGGTAGTTCCACCGACATCTCGACTGAAAGCTCCTTTTCCGATAGAGACGCGAGGTACGATGTGATTTCGTATTGGAGATTATCTGTTATGTCTTCCGTAGTCCGCGCCTTCTCTAATTTTCTTCTATTGTCCTCAATTAGGCCTTCAATGGCTTGCTCGACCGCCCTTTTCGCCGTCTGTGCCATCCGTACTATCTCACGCCGGGCCTGGTCCATAGCCAACTCCGGCGTTGCTAATAAGTGTCGTTCCAGTACCGTTGGCTGGATAACTAAGTCACCGGGTCTGTCCGGCACCAGGCGAATCGCGATTAGCTCTAGTACACTCGTCAGCGGCAGGAACAACACCGCCTCGCACACCTTGATGCTCGTATGCGTCACGGCAATCGAAACCGCAATGGTTCCTTGATGCAGCTCCCACGGTGTGATCATCTTGACCAGTCTGCCAATCGGTCCGATAAACCAGAAAAAAATGCACGCCCCCATGACATTGAACATTGTATGCGCCCACGCCGCCCTGCGAGCGTTGCGATTCGCTTGAAGGGCTGCAAGTTGAGCAGTTATCGTTGTCCCAATGTTGTCTCCCAGTATAAATGGTATGACCACAAGCAAAACACTCTGCCAGTCATTGCCGAATGCTCCCTGGTATGCCAACACTTGAATCATTGCGACAGAAGCCGAACTACTCTGCAGCAGCATTGTTATGCCGGTGCCCGCCAAGACCGCCAAAATCGGATAATGACCGAACCATATCAGAGCTGTATGTACCTGATCATTATCCTTCAACGGGGCGAACGAATTCTTCATGAACCATATCCCGATGAACAAAATGCCAAACCCTAAAAGGATCTGCCCCGTGTTTCTCATCCCTTGTCTTTTGCCGAAAATCCATAACCCAAAGCCCAGACCAATTGCAGGAAGTGCGTAATCGGTAATCTTGAATGCCTCAAGCCCTGATATTGAGACCAACCATGCCGTCGCAGTTGTCCCGACATTCGTCCCGATAATCACCGATATTGCCTGCTTGAGAGTCAGCAACCCCGCGTTCACGAAACTCACCACCATAACCGTCGCGGCCGAACTCGACTGGATCAAAGCTGTAACGCCTGCCCCCACCATACAACCGGCGACACGATTTCTTGTCATTGATTCGAGAATGTTTTTGAGCTTCTTGCCCGCGGCCTTTTTAAGACCTTCTGACATCTGGATCATGCCAAACAGGAACAATCCCAATCCCCCTGCTGTGCCGAAAATCATATCTTTTAGCATGCTGGTTCCTTACAAGGTTGCCGAAAATCTAAGTGCTTGCGACTTCGCAGTAGTTTTATTTATAATTAATTAAGAGGTCAAGAGAGTTCTGATTAGATTAACGGAAAAATATGATTTTGACTTAGTTTGTCGTTAG
>CAYSLN010000062.1:9343-12002 GCA_964431825.1 uncultured Pirellulales bacterium
CGAGCATATTGATTACATGCTTATAGATTACAAAGTAAGGGTCAGGTATGATTACCTCATCGCCTGGATTAATAAGTGCCAGAAAGGCGAGGAGAAGCCCTCCACTGACGCCGCTGGCCACTAAAACCGCCGGGTTTGCCCAGCCGAATTCTTGTCTTATCTTCCCGGTGATTTTATCTTTTAGAAGGGTATCACCTGCGGTTTGAGAGTATTTATTGAATCCTTCCCGGATGGCCTTTATTGCTTCTTCTTTTAGCTTATCCGGGACATCGAAGTCGGGCTGGCCTATCGAGAAATTGACGGGGTCTTCCAAATCCGCCGCCAGCGCAAAGACCTTTCTGATGCCACTGGCATCGATTTTGTCTGTTCTGTCTGCGATAATCTTTTTCATTTGCCTGTTATAATACATGCAGTCTGGGAGAATGCAACTGAAACCCGTCATTACCATTTATTGCTGTTTATGCGGTAGAATGAGGGAAATGTGTAGAAAGGCCAATCTATAGGACGGTTTTAAAGAATCTTATTTCTTACGTCAGAGAAAAGGCCCATATCACCATGAACATGCGAAGCTGCAGGATTTGTACTTTTCGTAGAGGATTCGCGTTAATAGAGCTTTTGGTGGTAATTGCCATTATTGCGCTGCTAATGGCCATATTGATGCTGGCGTTAAATCGGGTCAGGAAACAAGCGAGGGCAGCAGCCTGCCAGTCAAGCCTGCGCCAATGGACCCTTATCTGGTCGATGTATACCACTGATAACGGCGGCTATTTTCACGAAGGTCGTGGCGGAGAGAGCGCAACGAGTGAGGACAGGTGGCCGACCGTGCTGCTGGCAGAGTACAAAGACCTTGAGATGCGTACATGCCCGATGGCCACGAAACCCGAGTCAGAGGGAGGATTGAACCCTTATGCGGCTTGGGGCAGGTTAGATGACGGTACCTATGGCAGCTATGGACTAAACGAGTGGGTCTGTAATCGGACAGAAGAAAGCATTGGCGGTGAGGTAGAGAATTACTGGGGGAATATCTATAATATCAAGCGCAGGAGTACTATACCGGTATTTCTCGATTGTTTCTGGTACGATGTTTGGGTACATGCAAAAGATGAGCCCCCGGAATATGATGGTTCTATAGAGAACCTCTCCGGTAGTAATGAAATAAGGCGTGTGTGTCTTAACCGCCACAGCGGAGCTATAAATGGCGCTTTTCTGGACTGGTCTGTCAGGAGGCTAAACCTGAAAGAGTTGTGGACATTTAAATGGCATAAAAACTACGATATATATATGGCCCGTGGACCAGGGCCGGTGGTGTCCAGCCGGAAAATTGGCCTCAGTGGATGAGAGGCCTTAGAGATTACTAAGAGATGGCCACCGCCCCCCTACCGAATAATCAATAGCCGGTTAATAGACTGAATCTCACACGCGAGAGGTCCTTCCCACCCTTGGCTTGCGAAATATAAACAAATGCTCACGCATTATCAGGTAAGACATGTCTTACTCGGGCTACTCAACCACCATGGCGCATTTTACTAACCGAGCCCCCTACTGCTGTTATAAAATCAGCCGCTGTTTGGTATGTGTCCATCCAAACAGCGGCTCCCTTCCTCGCAATCTATTGGCCGTAATGCGTACCGCAAAAGGAGCACTCGAAGCGAGATACGATA
Organism: uncultured Pirellulales bacterium; assembly: GCA_964431825.1. GTDB lineage: Bacteria > Planctomycetota > Phycisphaerae > Sedimentisphaerales > Anaerobacaceae > CAYSLN01. The sequence continues at coordinate 11,005 of CAYSLN010000062.1, forward strand.
TAGGCGATACGCAATACGATATTAACTTTCTTTTCCTTCTACTTTTGGTGTTTCGGCCTCGGCTACTGCTTCGGTTGCAACTTCCTGGGCTTGGGCTTCTTCTTTTGTCTTTTTACCGGCGTGGCTCTTACGATGGGCGACTTTCGGCAGGCCCATTAGAGAGTCTTCCTCGGTCCATCGCTCTTCGTCTTTTAGCTGTTCGATGCGCTCGGCCCGCGAGAGGACATTTCGATGCCTGCTAAGGGCACCTTTGATTTTCAAGGAACGATCAATAGACATTCAATATTTCTCCTGAACTACTTAACTTTTTTGCCGTATGCATCTTTGAAAAAATGCGGTGCAAACGTTTCATAACCCTCAGGAGCCTTACCCGCATATTTGGCTCCAACTTCGACAATTTTCTGTTTAGCTTTGTATCCTTTGCTTCCCTGCTCGAAGCTTTCGTATCTGTCCTTAGTAATCAGGAAGTACCAGCCGCCCTGCTGCACGATTTCGGTCTTGATGCCGTACTCTGCAAAGTGCTGTCTAACCGGCACCAGGTCTGCCGATCTTTTATACTGGACCAGGACGATTGCATTATCACCGGTTACCTGTGCCGGTACAGCTTTTTCAGCGTCTGGTGGCGTTTTTTCAGCCGGTACAGGCGTTTGCGCTGCTGCCGTAGCGGCACGGTCCATTTGGTTTATCTGTTCAGCTTTGCTTGTTTGTGCAGCTGAATCGGCCACCTTTTGGTCAATTTGACCGAGACGGAAGGCCATTAAAATCAACAGTATAAGGCCCAGAAGCAGTGCGATTGCAAGCTGATAGGGTATTGATACCTCAAACCTGCCGGCGTTAAATTGTGCGATTCTCGGCCTACTCCACCACAGCTGGGTGTTTTCGGGCAATTCCGTAGAGTCATCTTTACCTGACGCTTCCGGATGCGATTTTTCTAATGCCCTGCCGTAGAGAGACTTAGACCGAGTTTTGCTCATCACCTCATACAGAGCTTTTTTTCT
>CAYSLN010000063.1:0-7101 GCA_964431825.1 uncultured Pirellulales bacterium
ACCGCAGGCGACCTGGAAAACGCCTATTACATCGAGGCGATGCGCGAGCTGGCATACGAGGAAGGTCCGTACAGCAGCTGCTTCGTCGCCCTGACGTATATATTGGAGCCCCAAACACTCGGCGAGCAGAAATCAAAAGCAGCACAGCTGGGAATCAAACAGCTTATGCAATGCGGTATTCAGCCGGACATCATCGCCTGCAGAGCAGCTCATCCCGTTACCGAAAAGGTCCGGCAAAAAATCAGCGTCTACAGCAACGTGCCTTTTGGAAGGGTCATCAATCTGCCGGATTCGGCCAGCATTTATATGATACCGGCTATGCTCAGAGAGGTTGGCCTGGATTTCGAGGTTGCCAGACTACTGAAAATTGATGACAGAATCAATCTTCGACATGAACGCAAGGCCTGGATTCGATGGTGTGATTTCACCGACAAAATCGGTACAGCCAAACACGAAGTAACCATTGGAATCACAGGCAAATACACATCCGTCCGTGACAGCTATGCTTCGATAATCAATGCCCTCGAACACGCAGGTATCGCACTCGGCACCGATATAAACATAAAGTGGATTGAGACAACCGATATAACCGACGAAAACGCCGGCGACAAACTTGCCAACGTGGACGGGATTATTGTGCCCGGTGGATTCGGCACACGCGGGGCGGAAGGAAAAATAGCCTGTATAAAATACGCCAGAGAAAACAACCTGCCATATCTTGGATTGTGCTTCGGCTTCCAGATGGCTGTGGTAGAATTTGCACGCAACGTCTGCAACATTACAAAGGCAAACAGCACCGAGATTGAACCGAACTGTCCCGAACCCGTGATTGATGTACTGCCGGAACAGAAAAAGATTGAGGGATTAGGCGGAAATATGCGTCTCGGAGGAAGGGATATAGACTTGAAGGCCGGGACGATGGCGTGGAAGCTTTTCGGAAAGGCAGCCTCGGTCAGAATGCGATTCAGACATCGCTACGAGGTTGACCCTAAGTATATCGAACAGTTGGAAAAAGCCGGTATGGTGTTTTCCGGAAAGGCACCGAATCAGCCGATTATGCAGATTCTCGAGCTTCCGTCTCACCCTTACTTTTGCGGCACTCAGGCACATCCCTGCCTGACGTCCCGGCCACTAAGGCCACAGCCGATGTTCGCAGGACTTGTGGCAGCAGCAATGCAAAAACATTATCCCGATGAAAAATTACCTGATTGCATAAAGGCCGCCCGAAAAGTATGCAACCGCGATAATTAAGGTATAATCACAGGAATTGTAACTTCTGTTGCTTTGGCCTTTTTACCCTCTATTTTTTACTAAACCCCTTCGTCCTCTGCGAGTTTTGTTTTAAGCTCCTCTATTTGCGCTTTTAGACTCTCGTTTTCGCTGTGTAACTCTGCGTTTTTTTCCATAACAACTGCTAAAACACTGTCCACCTGTTCTCGAATGTTTTGCTGTAGTTGTTTCTGTAAAGTCTCTTTCTGTGTTACGCACTCTGCCAGCAGTTCTTCCTGCCGCTCGATTTGCTCCTGCTGGAGTTTCTCTAACTTCTCGATTCTCCGGTCACGCTCCTCTATCGCTTTACTCAATCGGATATTTTCTGCGGCTATGAGTCTGCTCTTTTTCGTGCCTGATACTTCCTGCTCCTGGCAGCCTGCCACGCAAATAAGAACAAGACTGATTACTGGAATTAATGTTTTTTGAACTTCTCTTTTCATTTCAGAATCCTTTCGAATTTATTCTATCCATTTAAGGATCCATTACATTTTCAAAGCAAGCTTCTTTTTTAGCACACAGTTTTAGTGACGATTACCAAGATTTAGATTTAATCTCCTATACAACAAATTTTCAACCCTTTAGCTCTGTCTAGATTATGAATAGGCATATTGCTTTTGGCAATACATATCCAACTGTTCGCAAGTAAAATTTGCTCACCATTTTTTACTCATATGACAGTCATATCACCTATCACAAGATAACTATGGCAACTTGAATAGCTTTGCCAGCATCTGAATTTAGTCTGGCTTTGCATCCCGACGGTCACCGCAATATCATTAGAATCCTCGCAGTATCGTGCTGGTCCTACGACAAAGCCCTGGTTTTGGCAGGCGTTTGAGCACTACATATTCTATTCCATGTTGCTGGCAGTACTGCTTTTTGATCCGCTTGTCACCATCTTCGTTCACAACATACATATCCGGCTTTATGCGTTCTATTTCGGGTTCGGCGTCGAGCCAGCCATTGCCGGTTGAGATTATGGCCTGCTTGACATAGCGTATGGATTGAACCATATACATCCGCTCTTGCTCACTGAACATAGGGCGACCCGGTCCTTTCAGCGCCCGGATGTTTGCATCGTGGCCCACGATAACATAAAGTTCGCCAAGTCTCGAGACCTCTTCGAAAAATCGCACGTGGCCGGAATGAAACCAGTCAAAGCACCCTGTTACGAGTACCTTTTTTCGAGAGCCCGCCGCGGTCGATTCACCGGAGCCATAATTGGGAAAGCCTTGCAGATTCTGCTGTGTCAAAACCTTGTAGTCTAAGTCGTGGGCCTTACAGTAAACCTGCTTCTTAGGTGTGTGCTCAGATTCATGGACAACCCACATAGTTGGCCGGACATCTGCAACCGATGGGAGCATATCGGCATCCGAGAGACCACACACGAGATGTACCTGATGAACAAAGCGAATCGCCTGTAGATAGTAAAGGCGTTCCTGCTCGGGAAATTTGGGTTCCTTCGCGGTAACTGATCGCAAAAAGGCATCATTCCACAATAAGATATGCAGTGAGCCAAAGCGAGAGGCCTCCTGCAGGAAACGAACATACCGAGGCCGGATGTCATCAAAGCCCCCTGAAACAACCACAGTGTCTGTCGTATTTGTCATGCTTTATTTATCTTTACCTTTATGCGGAATGAACCAGGCACAGGTTCGTGCGAAGCCACGTAGAGGTATCCTCCTCCACAACCCGAATACATCGCCCCCGGATACCTATACTGGTAATACTCCAGAAGAGACAACAGATCTATTTTCAAAATTGGATGCTCCAGAATATCAGGCAAGATGGTGTGCCAACAAAGCATACACTCACTAAATGCAGCTCCTAGGGCTTTGAGGTTTTTATTAACAATTGCCTCATAGCAATCTTTACCCGAACGCCCGAGACGGTCGACCCATTCAGGTGAGAAGTTCTTCCGGCCCAGTGGATTATATCCATCAGGTCGCGGACCTACCGGAACAACCTGGATAACGTTACTGAGCCAGGAAGCAACCTCCGGGTCGTTGTTAGACTCAATGTGTACAGGGAAGATGCCTCCATGAATGTTAACATCGTAATCCAGTCTGTTAACGCCTGGGTATATAAGGCCTATCATATCCTGCGAACCTGAGGGTTCGGCTTTTCCCTTGTTCTCGATTTCGTAAAGTTGGCGGACCAATTCTTTGGGTGGGTCATCAGGCAATTTGTTGTTCCACAGCTTCAAAGCTATTTCACGCGTGCTCCCGCAGATACCGGAGCGGTCCATAAACCGAAACTGGGGCTCAACAGCCACGACTACCATCGAGCCGGGAGGAGAAGGATTATATTTTGATACATAAGGTTGGTCTATCCATCCTCCTGATAGGGCAATTCTGTAGGGAAGATTCCCCACTACATCCGTGATCTTAGTGTATTTTTGTGAACTCATGCTTGTTACCCATTGTGCAGTAGAGTTCCATTAAATTACATAGCTGAAGTCCAATCGGTCGTGTGTGTCTGCTCGACCCTTCAGATTCAAATTCTGTCCATAAAGCTGTCTTAAGAAAGTATCATCAATCCGCAGAGTCAAACCAAAGTGGAAATCACACTATCAACTGACCGTGCGTTTGCCTGCCTTTCGATCCTTATACTGCTGTTCTATCCAGACATACGTTTTTTTCAGTCCCTCTTCCAACGGCGTGCTTGGCTCCCAGCCGAGCACCTGCTTGATAAATGTGTTGTCGCTGTTGCGGCCGCCGACACCTTTCGGAGCATCAGGATCATATTGACGCCTGAGCTCGGATCCGCCGATTTTCTCAGCCAAAGAAACAAGCTCATTGACTGAAACCATATAATTTGAACCAAGGTTTATTGGAGTGGCAATCAACTTCTCGCAGTGCATAATCATATCGATGCCCTGAGTGCAATCGTCGATGTACATGAAACTTCGGGTTTGACTGCCATCGCCCCAGATGACTATTTCGTCCGAGCCGGTGTCTTTGGCCTCAATAACTTTGCGGCATATGGCAGCGGGAGCCTTTTCTCGGCCACCATCCCATGTGCCCCACGGACCGTAGACATTGTGGAATCTGGCAATGAATGTCTTCAGGCCACGTTCGGCCCAGTATTCCTGGCAAAACATTTCGGATACAAGCTTCTCCCAGCCGTATCCTCGCTCGGCCATAGCCGGATACGCGTCTGATTCTTTCAGAGCACAAGCATCCGGACGCTTTTGAAGCTCAGTGTTATATGCGCAAGCTGAAGAAGAGAAAAAATATCGCTGGGCCCCTGCTCGATATGCTGATTCAATCATATGGGTATTTATCAGAATACTACGTAGACACTCCACGCGAAATCGTTCAATAAAGCCCATACCACCCATGTCTGCTGCAAGGTTATACACCTCGACCGCATTTTCGCAGGCTCGTTTGCAATTGTCTTCGTAGCTCAGGTCCAAACACAGAGACTCCACACCTGGCACGTGTTGATACCATTGATAGAGGGGTTTTTTGTCCACCGCACGAATGCGTGTAAAACCCTGGTCGTGGAAATATCGTGTAAGTGCACCTGCAATAAAACCACCGGCGCCGGCAATCACAATCAAATCGTCCTTTTTCAATATTGAATTTGCCTCGGGATTGTCTTTTACTCTCATAGATATCCTTTCTTGAAGTTTGTGATTGCACACATCGTATTATGTGGGTAAAAACAGTCTATCTTTGTAGTATTGTCTCTCCATCCACACTTGATTTGAGTATAATGGCCATCAGGCAGGCCAATTAATAACAATTATTGTCTAACACACGATTAATGATAAACAAAAATAACCATTCATCAATACTGCCAAAGCTCTTTTCAAGTACCAACTACGAACAATAGCCTCCAGACCGTCGAAGGTCAACAAAAAGTTTCCACAAAGCTCATTGTATGACACTACATTCTGGAGGTTCCACTCACCAAATCATCACTAACAATCCCGGAAAAGCGATTATTACCTACCAAGAGGGAACCAACTGAAGAAGGTGTGTTAGACTATTCAAAAAGCACTTTCAACCTTTCTTTTTCTACCTTCCCGAGTTGGCTCTGGTCGGTCCATACAGCCAACTCCAGGCTTTTTCTACAGTGACAATCCTCGCTTACAAGCTCCCACTTGCTCGTCAAAACAGCCTTGAAAAGTTCGAGACAGTTATCCGTCGCCGTATGCAAATTCGCAATTATCTCTTTGAGAAGAGTATCTTTTTCTTTCGTAGTCTTATGTGGGCGCCAGCAGTCATAATCACTGGCTAAAGCAACCAGGGCATAACAAATCTGTGCTTCTCTGGCCAATTTGGCTTCCGGCATAGCTGTCATACCAATCAAGTCGCCTCCCCAGCCCCGGTGCATAAGAGACTCAGCCCGCGTGGAAAATTGTGGCCCTTCCATACATACGTATGTGCCTTTTGAATGTGTCTTTATATCAATGCTTTCTGCTGTATCTGCAAGTATCTTTTGAACTCGCCCACAAACCGGCTCATCCATCTCGCAGTGTACAGCTCCATAACCACCAAAGAAGCTGTTTGTTCGTTTGAACGTCTTATCGATAAATTGGTCAACGATGACTAAATCACCGGGAGCAATCTCATCACGAAGCGACCCCACCGCTCCGCTGCCTATCACAGTGTGAACGCCGAGTTTCTTCAAGGCAAAGATATTAGCTGCAAACGGAACCTCGCTCGGTGAAAGTTTATGCCCCCTGCCGTGCCGATTCAAAAATGCGACTTGTTTTTTGCCCAATGTACCAACCATAACGGTTGTGCTCGGCTTTCCGAACGGCGTTTCGATATCGTGTAACTCCGCATCTACTAAATGCTCAGCCAGCACATCACCCAGGCCCGTGCCACCTATAATACCAATCAACTCCTCTGCCATAATTTTTCGTCTCCTTTAGCTTAACCGGCCACTATAGTAATTTACGCCATGAAGATTTACAATTGTTTTGTGCCAACCACTCGAAAATTGTGCCACAATCCTGAAATGCCTTGAACAAACCGCCGGCAGCAACATAATAGTGTATACGTATTCGAGTTATTTCTCATTATTGGAGGTCGATTCTATGGACTTAGTAGTTACGGTTAAAAAGATTAAAGGCCACTGCCCCACATACAAGGTTGGTGATTCTTTTACGCTCAAGGCCGGTTATCAGCTTGTAAGTGATATTCCTGTTTGTATGCATGCATTATCGTCTTTAATGCCTTATTATAATGCGCTGCGCGTCTCTGAGCCTGGGCAATGGGGTCTTGAAGGCAAAGACGATAAAACCAAGGCCTATATTCAATGTCCCGATCCCACAGAATTTACAGACGGCGGCACAGTAATCTTTGAGATAACCAAAATCAAGTAAGGTTATATGACGATTGCGCAGGCTTATAGGAGCAAGCCCTTGTACCTGCCCATGTGTGCTATGAATTTAACTCAAGAGATAAAACATAAAGCATACCAGTTAGGTTTCGACCTTGCTGGTATAACCGACACCTCTCCCGTCGATGCCAGGCAGCTCAAGTTTTTGACCGAATGGCTCAAGGCCGGCTACGCAGGCCAGATGAGCTATATGCACAACAACCTTGAAAAACGCATCAACCCCACCAGACTTTTGAAAAACGCACAATCAGTAATTGTAGTCGGCTTAAACTATAAGCCGCAAAAGCAAAATACACCGGCAGCTACAGTACCGGCAGGTAAAGTGGCAAGCTATGCTCAATATGAAGATTACCACCTGTTTATAAAAAGGCAACTACGTGAACTAACCGATTTTATCGGTTCTATTACTGGTGAGTGTTCCAAGTTCAAAATTTGCGTTGATTCAGCTCCGGTGGCTGAGAGGGCACTGTC
>CAYSLN010000063.1:7201-11888 GCA_964431825.1 uncultured Pirellulales bacterium
GAGGCTGAGTTTGCGGATTCTCCCATCAAACATTCGGGCCTTGAGAGACTAAAAAGAAACGCCCGAATTTGTCTTGACAACATAACACGCCGAAATCAAGTACCAGCTTAATTTCTCAAGGTGCTATTTAAGTCAGATGGCGTGAGAATCTCATACTGTATAGGTTGAGGCTGCGGTTTCACTACCGTGGCCGGTCCAGTTCGTATGGAAAAACTCGCCTCTGGGTTTATCAACTCGTTCGTAGGTATGGGCACCGAAATAGTCGCGCTGGGCCTGCAAGAGATTAGCTGGCAGGCGTTCGCTGCGATAGCCGTCATAATAGGCCAAGGCAGAGGTAACAGCCGGCATTGGAATGCCAAGCTTGAGTGCCATAGTAACGACCCGTCGCCAGGATGTCTGGCTTTTTTGTACGGCGCGTTTGAAGAAGGGATCCAGCAAAAGATTCGTCAGGTCGGGCTTCTTAACGAAGGCATCTTTGATTTTTCCGAGGAAAACCGAGCGAATTATGCAGCCGCCCCGCCACATCAACGCGATACCACCGTAGTTTAAGTTCCAGTTGTATTCTGCAGCAGCGGCACGCATTAGCTCATAGCCTTGTGCGTAACTGACAATCTTCGATGCGTATAATGCCTTTCGCAGGTCTTCAATGAATTTAGTCCTGTCACCTTTGAACTTAGCCCTTGGCCCCTTCAATACCTTCGATACAGCGACACGTTCTTCCTTCAGGGCCGAGAGGCAGCGTGCGAAGACGGCTTCGGCTATGAGGGTCAAAGGTTGGCCGAGATTCAGGGCTTCGATACCTGTCCATTTGCCGGTGCCTTTTTGGCCGGCCGTATCGAGAATAAGGTCGATGACCTCGTTGCCGTCATCGTCCCTATAAGCGAGGATGTCTCTTGTTATCTCTATCAGGTACGAATTAAGTTCGCCTTTGTTCCATTCGGCGAAGACTTCGTGCATTTGCCGATTGGTCATACTGAGACCTTCTTTCATCATCTGGTAGGTCTCGCAAATCATCTGCATATCACCGTATTCGATTCCATTGTGTGTCATTTTGACGAAGTGGCCCGCACCATTTTCTCCGACCCATTCACAGCAGGGTTCGCCATCATCGGTCTTGGCGCAAATGGCCTGGAAAATGGGCTTGACGTGTTCCCAGGCACCGACTGAGCCGCCGGGCATTATCGAAGGGCCCAAAAGAGCACCTTCTTCGCCACCGGATACACCGGTACCAATGTAGAGTTTGCCCTTGCTTTCCACATATTTCGTCCGCCGAATAGTATCAGGAAAATGACTGTTTCCTCCATCAATAATAATGTCACCATCTTCGAGATGCGGCAGGAGTCTTTCGATAAAGTCGTCAACGGCCTGGCCGGCCTTTACCATCAGCATTACCTTTCGTGGTTTGCTTAAGTTTTCGATAAGCTCCTCGATAGATTTGCATCCGATGATGTTCTTGCCTTTGGCACGACCGCTGATAAAATTATCCACTTTTGAGACAGTACGGTTGAAGCAGGCCACGGTAAAACCCTTGCTTTCCATATTGAGAATGATATTTTCACCCATTACCGCCAGACCTATCAGGCCGATATCAGCTTTTGCCATTACTTCTTGCTCCCTTTTCAAAATTTAGTATCTTCAATTTGCTACGCCTTCGTCGAAAACCCTCCGCTCCCGTCAAAATCTAAAACCTTTCAATTGATTTTGCAAGAAAATTCTGGCGAACACGTTCCTGCTTTCAAATCTGTTAGATTGGGCTGACGAACAACTGCCGGTGAATTTCCTATGGTTAAAAATGCTCGGATAACCGGCCCGTAAAAAATTTTGTTGCAAAGTAATGTCGCATTACGTATACCGTATCCACATAAGACAGAAAAACAGAAAACAGAATGATGCTGATACCTAACTGCTGACTTCTTACATCTGATTATATGACAAACAATAATCGAAAGCTCCAAGCAGATAAAAAGGACATGTCGTGATTAAAAAAACAGAGCAGAACAGAACAAAACTGTCGAAAGTATCCTGTTCTCTTATAGGAAGTGCTTTTAATATTGCACTGAGTCAATTTCCCAACACCGTACGGGTCGAAACAACTAATGCCTGTAACGCGAAATGCATAATCTGCCCACATCGAACAATGCGGCGACCTATTAGTCACATGCAGGATGTCCTTTACAACAGAATAATAGATGAATGTTCCAAATACAATTGTGGTAGTGTTCATTTACACAATTTCGGCGAGCCTTTACTTGATAAAAACCTGGCTAAAAGGGTACGGTATGCCAAAGAAAAAGGCCTAAAAAGAGTGATAATATTTTCAAACGGGTCCCTCCTCACGGCAAACAAAGCTGATGAACTTATGGATGCAGGACTTGATGAAATTAAAATAAGCTTTGACGGAGCCACAAAGGAGGAGTTTGAACAAATACGGTTTCCACTCAAATTCGATACGGTCGTAACTAATATTAAAGAACTGGTTAGAATCAGAGATCTCAGGAAGTCCCCATTGAAAATAAGGGTTGCCTGTCACAGCACATCGGATAAAAATGCAACTATACAATCCCTGGAGGACTGTGTGGATGAATTCTCCTTTGGCAAAGTTCACAATTGGGCTGATTCTGAGTTTGATCATGCCGTAAAGTCCAAAATAAGAAAACCATGCTCAAGAGTATGGCGAACATTCACCATATTGTCCAATGGCAATATCGCTTTATGCTGTCTGGACCATGAGGGCAAAGTTGTCATGGGAGATGTAAATAAAACATCAATCTTTGAAATTTGGCATAACGAAACCTACAAAAGAATAAGACTACTCCATAAAACAGCTCAACAAGACCAGATAACAATTTGTAAAACCTGTACTAAATCTTTCTGGTAAGGCCATGTGCCGAACACATCAGCACGACCGAATCCCATGGACTCTAATGGCGAAAAAAGCTTGATGAGTGGGTCTTCGTCATAGACACTAACGTGAAGCGCAACCCATGTAGGTAACGTCTGAAGAATTTTATTGCAAAGCGCCATTTAGTGAATAGTATTTAGTGGATGGTAATTAACGTCTAAATATCGACGACTAAAAAATGCTTTTTACACTGCATAGATATATCTTTTGGGAACTTTTAAAAGTTTCCGTCCTGACCATAGTGGCTTTGGCACTAATCCTCAGCCTCGGCAGCATTTTACGACCGGTGCAGGAATATGGCGTGGGACCTCAACGAGTGCTCAATCTCATAGGCTACTTCCTACCAATAGCGCTGACGTTCATACTACCTATAGCAGCCCTGTTCGCTGCCTCTCTGGTCTACGGTCGACTCGCAGGCGACAATGAGCTCGATGCTTGCAAGGCGAGCGGAATAAGTTTGCTGACATTGGTCTATCCAGCCCTGATACTGGCGATTATTGTAGCTATTGCAAATTTGATCTTGAGTTTCCACGTGATGCCTTATTTTGTACATCTCGCCGAAAAATCTCTAAAGGCCGATGCCAAACAGATACTTTTCCGCAATATACAGCGAAAAGGCTATTACGGAGTGCCACCGGACGAGCAGTATCTGATTTATGCCGATCACGCCGACCCACAGAACAATACGCTTTCCGGCGTAGTCATACTTAAGACAGAAGGCGGCGGAATAGAAAAAATCATCACTGCTGAAAGTGCCAAAGTAGACTTCTTTCCACATGAAAGATTTAACGAAGGACAAATAACGGCATATAAGACATACCAAATGGGCCCTGAAGACGAGTTGTGGTTCGAATGGGAATGGATGTCATTGAGGGTGGAGTTTGGTTCACTGTTAGGCGATGATATAAAGTTCAAGAAGCACGATGAAATGAGAAGAGTTCAGAATGACCTGATGTGCTTCGACCCGGTCGCAAAACTTGCTCAACAAGTGTACGCGCAATTTACTGCCGAGTTGCTGGCACAAGATATTGCCGACAAAACGGCTAACGACCCGAACAGCTTTTATGAACTGCTCGGTAAACCGAACTCCGTCAAATTTACAGCGGCTCAAGCTCATGCACAAGACGAGGAAAAAGTCGACTTGTCCGGCGAAGTTACGGTCGTAGAATACGATACGAACAGCAAACAACCCCTGCTCACGCTGCGTTCCACAAAGGTCTCTCTGTATATCGAGGGTGATAAGCTGGCACCGACTCTAACAATGGATATTTATAATTCATATGTGAACAGCTCAGAAGACTTGAAAATGCGACATATAATCCACGGCCTGATTCTGCCAAAATCTGTTACAGATAACTTCAAAACCGGAAACGTTTTGCAGGATATTCGGCCGCAAGTGGTCTCATCCGCACTAAAAAAAGGGCCGAGTCCAAGACTGAAGGACCTGCAAAATAAGCTTCAAATAAGAATACAGCAAACGCTGGCTGAAATAGAAGCTGAGATACACTCTCGGCTGGTGTTCGGAATAGGCTGCGTTCCGATGATACTGATTGGCCTCGGCCTGGGTATCATTAAAAAAGGCGGGCACTTACTCACTGCCTTTGCCGCAAGTTGTGTGCCTGCCACAGTGCTTATAGTATGCATAATCAGCGGCAAACACATTACAGAAAACCTTAGTGCACAAAGCATTTCAGGTATAACGTTAATGTGGGTAGGTTTGGGTCTTTTAGTCGCATTAGTTGTTATAATATACCGCAACCTACTGAAAAACTGAGCTAATAAGCA
>CAYSLN010000064.1:0-11757 GCA_964431825.1 uncultured Pirellulales bacterium
ATATTCCACCAGAGATAGCAAAAAGACCACAGTTGGCTGCCGGCCGGCCGGCAGCGCCAGGCTTGGCAGGTGTGCCACTAAATGAGCTGGAAAAAAAAGCTATCATAGACACGTTGGCGAAAACACAGGGCAACCGTGAAAAAGCTGCGAAAATCCTCGGCATCGGTGAAAGAACACTCTATAGAAAGATAAAGGAGTACGACTTGTAATCACTGTTTTCGGCGGGAGTAAATGCGAATTTCGAAATTCGGTGTTTGATGTTTTTCTTTATTTTTCAGCCATAACACAACTGTTGCAGTCGGCTAAATAGTTACTACGGACTATTCACGAATTCACTTTTTTCTTTTATTGCCTTTATCATCTTTGGCACAACGTCATTTAGGTCACCGACTATCTTGTAGTGTGCGATGTTGAATATTGGTGCTTTGGGGTCCGCATTGACCGCGACGATTTTTTGACTTTGTGACATCCCGGCTTGATGCTGAATTGCGCCGCTGATTCCGACCGCTATATACAAACTTGGCCGCACCGTAGTGCCGGTTTGGCCGACCTGATGGTCCTTGTCGATAAAGCCTAAATCAACCGCTGCTCTCGTTGCTGCCGGTGCCGCACCGAGGCGGTTTGCTAGGTCCCAGATAAGTTTGAAGTTTTCCTTACTGCCTACGCCTGCTCCGCCGGCAACGATTATCCTCGCTGCCTTTAAGTCGACTTTCTTTGGTCGTTTGTGCTCCTCAAGGATCTCTATGGGGAGGTCCTGTTTCAAAATTTTTGCTTTCTCTTTGATAATCTCGCCTTTACGGCTGACATCCGGCTCCGGCATTGGCATTACGCCTTCGCGGACAGTGGCCATTTGTGGCCAGCGGTCGTAATTTATAATGGTAGCGATTATATTTCCACCAAAAGCCGGCCTTATCTGAAACAGCAGGTTCTTGTGAAGTTTCTTGTCCTGTACCGTCGTGTGGTCGCCGATTTGAAGGTCCGTGCAATCAGCGGTAAGACCCGCTTTGATTGCGCTTGCGATTCGCGGTGCCAGATCTCGACCGGCAATTGTAGCTCCGTAGAGCACAATCTGAGGCTCGTACTTATGAATTAAATCGAACATCACCTTGGCATAGCTGTTTGTCTGGTAAGCACCCAGTTGGGCTTGTTCGACTAAGTATACCTTGTCCGCTCCGTAGTGTACTAATTTTGAGGTTAGTTCTTTGACGCCGTCGCCTAATAGAATAGCTGCCAGTTTTACACCAAGTGTATCAGCTAAGTGCCGAGCCTTGCTCATCAGTTCGAGTGGCGTATCTTCTAATTGCCCGTTATGCTGCTCAGCGAAAACCCAAACTTCACCTTTTCTGTTTACTTCTATCATAGTTTGTATCTCAAAGTTCCATGATGTGTTAATGCGTGAATGCGTTTATTCATCTACTCATTCGTTAATTCACACTTCACGCTATTATTTTATCTTCGATCAGCTCGTGTATCATATCCGATATTCCCTTGTCGCTTGGCTCAATGTCTTTGCTTTCCTTAGCGGCTAAGACAACACTCTGGATGCGATGGACTTTAGTTGGCGAGCCGCTTCGCCCGCACCAGTCCAAATCGGCATCTACAACATCCATGTCCCATTGTTTAATAAGTAGCCCTTTTCCTTCTAATTCGCTGCATTTATGCGCAACCAGCTCTTTAACATCCGCCTCGTCGGCGCCCGGGTTCTCAGCCTTGATTTTCTGCTCAACTCCAATTGGTGTCATTGCCTTTTTATACTTCATCATCTTTTTTGCAGCCGCAACTCTCGGCTCATTCGCATCGCTGGTGACAGTCAGCAGAACCGGCAATTTGGTTTTAACCTGTTGCCAGCCGTTGCCGATGTTTCTGCGAGCTGTTATGGTCTTGCCGTCAAGTTCCGTCAGCTCTTCAATATAGGTAATTTGGGTAATGCCAAGTTTCTCTGCCAACTGTGGGCCGACCTGTGCTGTATCGCCGTCAATTGCCTGTCTGCCGCAAAGGACGATGTCGTAGTCTACTTTCTTGACCGCACAGCTTAGGATATAGCTGGTAGCCAACGTATCGCTGGCGGCACATCGAGGGTCGGTTATTAGGATGGCATCATCCGCTCCTCGGTAAAGCGAATCCCGCAGGATTGCGCTCGCGGCTGGAAGACCCATCGTGATGACTGTTAGATGCCCACCGAATTGTTCCTTGATTTGCAGAGCCAGTTCAAGGGCGTTGAGGTCTTCCGGGTTGAAAATAGCAGGCAGTGCCGAGCGATTGACCGTTCCGTCGTCGTTCATCGCTTCACCCGTAATCCTTTTGGTATCAGGGACTTGTTTGATTAGAACAAGGCATTTATAAGGCACGTGTCATCTCCTTGATTGGTTGTTAACTGTCTTCAGACCGACTTTCAAAAGACCATTAGTTTAGCGGGATTTGGCGCCGGGTCAACTCTAAAAGTATCTTGGTCTGTAATGACAGGTCTGTGGTATCTGGGTGGAAAAACCGCTAAACTCTTAGTCAGGAAAGGCCGATTTTACTGCCAAAAGGTGCTATCTTTCTGATAAAAAGCGCAAATTTTTTTTGACAATGCTTCCCATAAATTGATAATTAGCACTAATATCTTTGTTATCGGGTGTGAAAGTTAAAGCCAGTAAACTGGCTGTTCAGTGTAAGCACATTGCCCTTGGTTTCTGTTGGGGTAATTAATGACGAGCGAAACAAATTACGATACGCTTTTTGGCAAAATGGCGCTGGACCAGGGCCTTTGCACAGACAGGGAGCTGCGCCACTCGCTTAAGGAGCTGCAGTCTCGCCGTAGAGTTGATCCCATAATGCTTCAGGAGCTTATGGTTAAACTGGGTTTTATTACTGAGACTCAGGCTGAAAGATTAAAAACAAGCATAAAGGAAAACAAGGCTGTAGCACACCAGATTCCCGGTTATAAAGTACTGGGCAAAATCGGCGCCGGTGCGATGGCCTTCGTTTACAAGGCTCAGCAGTTGAGTCTGAACCGGACCGTTGCGATAAAAGTTTTGCCAAAGCGATTCAGTGAAAATCCAGAATACGTGCAGCGGTTTTACAAAGAAGGCCAGGCTGCCGGCAAGCTCAATCACCCCAATATTGTTCAGGCCATTGATGTTGGTGAAGCGGGTGGATACCACTATTTTGTGATGGAATATGTCGAGGGCAGGAGCATAGCAGATGATTTGTCGGCGGGCAAAGTTTTTGACGAACATGAGGCGACCGAGATGATTATTCAGGTCGCTCACGCACTTGCTCACGCCCATGCCAATGGGCTTATTCACCGTGATGTCAAGCCCAAGAATATAATGATAAGTAATGACGGCACTATTAAGCTTGCGGATATGGGTTTGGCGCGTGAAACAGCGGATATTGAAGCGGCCCAAAGCGAAGCAGGCAAGGCTTACGGGACACCATACTATATCGCACCCGAACAAATTCGCGGCAAGATTGACATCGATGGCAGAGCTGACATTTATGGCCTCGGTGCAACTTTTTATCATATGGTAACCGGTCGAGTGCCGTTTGTGGCCGACGATTCCGCGGAGATCATGAGGAAACATTTGCGGGAAAAACTGATCCCGCCTGACCATATAAACACTTCACTGTCGGCTGGGGTATCTGAAGTTATCGAAATAATGATGGCCAAACGCAGGGATGAACGCTACAAAAATGTTAAGGAACTGCTCATGGATTTGGAGGCCCTTCGAGATGGCCGACCGCCGCTTCAGGCGCATAAAAGATTTGACGTTTCTGTGCTTGAGCAGTTGGGCAAGGGAGATGTCGTTAAAGTTAAGCCGGAAGATTATGAAGAAGATACTGTCACTCGTTATCGAGTTGCGGTCTTGATTTTAAGTACGGTAACGGCAGTAACTATTTTGATAATTTTTCTTCTGTTATTGCGTGGTTAATGGTGGGTTGAGCCGCCGTTCACAAATCCCTTTCTACGAGACAATTTATGCCAAGAGGCGGCGCACATTTTTCTTCTGAGGAACTTGCTCGAGTCCTCAGTCACTACGACATCGGTGTTATTCATCAGGTAAAGGCTCTCTCTATAGGTAGCAGGCGGGTGCCGAAGATGGTAATCGAATCTGAGCGGGGCAAGTTCTTCCTGAAGCGCCGGCCGAGGGGCAAAGACGACCTCCGTCGCGTTTCCTTTGCACACGCTGTCCAGACCCATCTGGCGGACAAGGCCTTTCCGGTCGCCTCTGTTGTTCCAGCTCGCGACGAGGCCGGTACAATCCTGCAGCTGAACAATCACGTTTATGAGTTTTTTAGGTTTGTCGAGGGCGCCCGCTATGATGGATCATCCGAAACTACGACCGAGGCCGGTAGGCAATTAGCCGAATTTCACCGGCATTTGGCTGATTTTGCTCACCCGGACAAGCCTTTGGATGATAGTTTCCACGACTCTGCGACCGTTCGCAGACACCTTAAGACAGCCGGAGGCACCAAAACAGCCAGGCCGGACAAGAAATTGCAGGTTATAGCCGAGAAACTGATGATTCTTTACAACGCCTCGAGTGTTTGTGTAAATGGTCTTGGATTTGACTCGTGGGACAGGCAGGTTGTGCACGGTGACTGGCATCCGGGTAATATGCTCTTTGCCGGGCACAGACTCGCTGCGGTTCTTGATTTTGATTCTATTAGGATAGCACCGGCTGTTACCGATTTAGCCAACGGGATGCTGCAATTTTCAATTGTTGCAGGCCGACCGAACCCAGCCGATTGGCCCGATTACTTCGACCGCAAAAAACTCGTTCATTTCTTGAACGGCTACCGGAAACTAATAGAGCTTGATAAGAATCGACTGGACTCGCTGCTCGATTTGATGATTGAAACGATGATAGCTGAGGCTGTATTGCCGGTAGCTGCAACTGGTTTTTTTGGTAACTTAAGCGGCGTGGATTTCCTCGAGATGATTTTTCGAAAAACAAAATGGCTCAATAAAAACCGAAAAAAACTAAACAAAGCAATAAACTCCTGATTTGTGCCCGTCAAAAAATCTCTGCCGTCTCTGCGCAGGCAGGAACCTTCATCAGAAATCAAAAACTGGCGTTGGGAGATAGTAATATCTCTTACGCTGTTTTATGGTCTAAGAAGCCTTCGAGTTTTCGGGCCCTTACAGGGTGCTTCAGTTTTCCGATGGCCTTTGCCTCAACCTGTCTTACACGCTCGCGGGTAACTTTGAAAATTCTGCCCACCTCCTCCAGCGTATAGGTGTAGCCGTCGCCAATACCGTACCGCAGCTTGATGATTTCACGTTCACGATACGAAAGTGTTTTCAGGACTATGTCGATTCTCTCCCTAAGCATTTCCTGAGTAGCGGAAGCTGCAGGAGAATCGACCTCGTGGTCTTCGATAAAATCACCGAAGTAACTGTCTTCGCTTTCACCTATGGGTCTGTCGAGACTGATTGGATGCTTCGATATGTTAAGTACCCTTCGAGTCTCTTGAACGGTCATGTCAGCCTCTTTGGCGATTTCTTCAATAGTAGGCTCTCTGCCCAGTTGCTGATGCAGAATTTTGCTGGCCATCCGAAGCCGGCTCATTGTCTCTATCATATGGACCGGAATACGAATGGTTCGTGCATGGTCGGCAATCGCACGGGTAATTGCCTGGCGAATCCACCATGTGGCATACGTGCTGAATTTATATCCTCTGCGGTACTCATATTTGTCCACGGCCCTCATCAAACCGGTGTTACCTTCCTGGATTAAATCCAAAAAGCTAAGCCCCCGATTGCGATATTTCTTGGCAATAGAGACCACTAATCTGAGGTTTGCACTTGAGAGCGTTCGTTTTGCGTTCTCGTATTCAGCAAAGACCCTGTCCATTATTAGGACCTTTTTCTCGAGTTGTTTTGGGGTCTCCAGCACCAGTTCCTGAAGACCTGCTAACTCTTGTTTTATTGCCTCGATATCTTCCGCAGTTATCTGGTTATTGACACCAGCCTCGATAATCTGTTGTAACTGTTGCATTTTTTGGCTTATACCGTGTAGTTTATTTCTCATCGGTTGAATCCTGCTGGTACGCAAACCAAGCTCTTCGAGTAGCGTTGCGATCTTTCGTCTGTTTCTATATATTTGCTTTAATTCCGACTTATTGTTTTGCGTCTGGAGGGATTTTTTAAAGAGATTTTGGTTGTTTTTGAGCAGTTTAATTACTGTCGTAATGTTCTCAGGCAATCGTTTCTTTATTACGTTTTTTCCGAGGTGTTGTGTAGTACCGGTCTTGATTGTTCTGTCAAATGATATCGAGCCATCGTCTACCTGCTGTAGCAGATTGAGGGAGTTCGAAGCGCAATAATCACACTGCAGCATCTTTCTTCTGAAGACCATCCTGGTTATTTCAATTTTTCGTGCGAGTTCAATTTCAGACTCTCTTGTCAGCAGGGGTATCTGGCCCATTTGCGTCAGGTACATCCTGATAGGGTCGTCAATGCGTCGGGAAATTTCGCCCTTAACCAGCTCTTTTTCGAGCAGTTCGTCCTCCTGTAGTCGCTCATCGGCGTCCGCTTCCTTTTCATCTAGGGCCTCTTCGGGTTCCTCGAATTTTTCTTCCTCGGATTCCTCTTCCTCTTTGCCGATTTTTTGGGATTCCACATCTGCTTCTTCAATCAGGCTGATCCCCATTTCGTCCAGTGTCGCCAACAGACTGTCTAAACGACTGGGACTGATAGCTTCCTCGGGCAATCCTTTGTTCATTTCCTCATAAGTAAGGAATCCTTTTTGCTTGCCCTTTTCAATAAGCGTTTTTATCTGCTGTTCATCCCTTCCGTGTTTGGTACTCGCTGGGGGGACATTCTCAACACCATTTTTGTCAGTTGTTTTGTTGGTTTTTGTTTTTTCTTTGGCCACAGCCGGCACCTCTATATTACTATTAAAATTTAACCTCTAATCACATCGGACAAGAACTCAGAATACTCCGAGCATTTTGTGTTTCATTAAATATATACTTTATTTTACGTTTTTTTATCGGAAATTGTTCATTATACCATCCCCGTACTATGGGGATTTCGTTTCCCGGAATGCTCACGGATGCGCTCCAGAAACTGTCTCGGGTCCTCTATCGCTTTTATCTGGTTCTTTTGTCTCTTGTTCTGGTATTGCTCCAGCACTGCTAAGGCCCCCGATAAGCGAGACTTGAAATTGCCCTTTTGTTCACCGGTGTGCGTCAAATCCACAATAGAACTGCTGACTTCTACCGATTCAGTTTTTGCCAAAATTTCCGCCGGCGATGTATTAATATCGGCGCCTAACGTCTCGAACAATATGTTTGCTATCTGCCTCAATATCGGCACGTCGAAAACCTCTGCTGTAATTTTTTGTTTTACACTCTCATAGAGCTGCGGCTCATTGAGTAATACCTCCAGGATCTCCCGCTGGGCTGCGGCCCAAAGACCTTGGCCGTAATCTGCACTTTGCACTTTTCGTTTTTGGACATTTCGGTCAGCGGTTTTTGCCATTCTGTTGGCTCTTCTGGATAGTTCGGCATTTATCTCCTTGATGTCGAGGCCGGTAATCTTCGAAAGACGATTAAGTATCAGACCCTTATCTAAAAGCGGCAGATAACCGGACCATAAGCAGGTTGCTATCGTCTGTAGATATTCTTCGATCGCCAGTCTTCTACCGGCAAGAGTATCATCACTGCCGAATCGCTCCATTAATCTGTTCCATTTGAATTCGAAAACATCAACAGCCTCGTTCACTAATCGTTCGAATCCTTCTTTGCCCGCAGCCAAAAGAAAATCACATGGGTCTTTTCCTTCCGGCACCGAAGCAAGTTTTATATCTATACGTTGTGACAGGCAAACCTCCAGTGCCCTGTTAGCGGCCTCAGTGCCTGCTGTGTCACTATCGAAAATCAATACTACCTGTTTGGCATACCGACGCAACATACGTCCGTGTCCGGTGGTGAAACTTGTTCCCAACGTCGCGACTACATTGTTACAGCCTTTACTGTGCGCCATTATGCAGTCGGTGTAACCTTCCACAACAACTGCTGTCCCCGTCGAGACTATCTGGTGCCGAGCCTGCTCCAGACCGTATAGCGAGTTGCTTTTGTCAAACAAAGCTGTAGTCGGTGAATTTATATATTTTGCACTCGTTTCATCCAGCGTTCGCCCGCCGAAGCCGATGACTCTGCCCGTCACATCAGTGATTGGAAACATCAGGCGGTTTACAAATTTATCCTGATACTGGCCTGTGACCAGACCTGCCTTTTCCAGCAGTTCCATCGGAACCTTCTTCCCCTTAGCTGTCCTAATCAAATCATCCTGTACTGCAATGGCCAAACCAAGTTGCCATTTCTTTGCGCTGTCCGGCGTTATTTGCCGTTTGGCGATATAGTCGCGGGCCTGCTTGCCTTTCTTTTGGTCGTTTAGGTTTTCCTGGAAGTATTTAGCTGCCCAGGCGTTGGCCTTTGCCAGCCTGTTCGGGTCGACATCTGCAGATTTCCCGATTTTACCCTTTGCACGTCTGACTGGCTTGAGCTTTATGCCCGCCCGCTCGGCCAGTCTTTCTATAGCCTGCGGAAAAGTTAAATTCTCTCGCATCTGAACAAACGTGAAAATACTACCGCCGGCACCACAAGCAAAACACTTAAATATCTGCTTGGCCCCATTAACATATAAACTCGGGCTATGGTCGTCGTGAAAAGGACATAACCCAATCATCTCCCTGCCCTTTTTCACCAGATTCACATGCTCGCTTATTACATCAACTATATCGTTGGCCTGCTGAACCTGATTCACTGTGCTGTTGTCAAACATCCCTGGCATAGTAGCTACCAAAAATCCCTTGTAACTGATGAATGTGAGTCTTCCTCCACGACCGGTACAGCTGCGACATAGGTTGAAAATCCAACCGAGACAGCTTACAAAGACTAACTACATAAATATAGCCACCGATTGTCAAAAAGTCAAGTTATGGCAAAAAAACCCGTTTTTAACACTGCTAAAGGCGTTTTCGGATACTTTGGACACTTGGTTAAATCAGACACAGAGGTGCTGGGTCATCTCAAGTTTGTAACTTTTGTGCCGTTGAAGTATCAGACCAAATCACACGCCTCGACCGGCATCCAGTGCGGGTCTTTACCTTCCCATTTGACATTGCAACCGATGGGATTGGTAAGTGATACACTCACGGCTTTGCCGGCCAGATGTTCTTCCAATGCTCTTTCAAGGTCATTGACCTTGATTTTGCTCGCCTCCCGAGGATTATCTACACCCCGCCCGGTGTAAATTAGCTTGCGTTCTTTGTCGAAAACGAAAAAATGTGGGGTTCGTAAGGCGCCATAAGCCTTTGCAACTTCCTGCGTTTCGTTATACAGATAGAGCCAGGGAAATTTGTACTCCTTCATCTGTGCGACCATATGCTCGAAATCATCTTCCGCGTATGTGTTCTTACTGTTCGAATTGATTCCGACGAATTTAACACCTTCAGAGGCAAATTTGCCGGTAGTCTGTCGCGTGACTTCATCGGACCCTATGACATAAGGACAATGGTTGCAGGTGAAAAAGACCACCAATACCTCGACATCGTCAAAATCAGATAATTGATAAGTGTTACCGTCTGTGGCGGGTAGTTTGAAATCCGGCGCCTGTTCGCCTAATTGTAATGTAAAAGCCATAATAAACACTCCTTGTTACAATAAATTGTTTGCAGAATTAACAGAAAATTATTCCTAAACTTTAACAGGCCTAAGGCAGGCCGAAAAAACCCTTGCTTGTAGTAGTTATGTCCTGGGAGAAATCGGCCAATTCCATCTCTTTTAGCTCGGCTGCAAATCTGGCTGTGTGAACCATAAGAGCCGGCTCGTTTATCTTCTGCTTTCGCATCGGCTCCGGCGACATATAAGGACAATCCGTCTCAAGCATCAATCTCTCTACCGGCACGACCTTGACAGCCTCCCGGCTAACCTCAGCATTTTTAAAAGTAACAACACCCGTAAAAGAAATATAAAAACCCTCATCCAGAACAACTTTAGCCTGCTCAGTCGAGCCGCTGAAACAGTGAAAAACCACACCCTTAACTCCTCTGCCGTGTCTGCCCAAAATCTCCATCGTTTCATCGAACGCCTCTCTGCAATGCACAATCACCGGCAGATACAGTTCTTTGGCGATTGTTAACTGACCCGCGAAAAGCCTTCTTTGGTCTTCGTGCTGTGAGTAGTTGTAATGATAGTCCAGACCTGTCTCGCCGATGGCCACTACCTTTGTATGTTGTGCGAGCTCTCTCAGCTCTTTTAGTGTATCTGCCGTCACAGTTTTGGCATCGTGCGGATGAACCGCAACTGCTGCGTACATATTTTCGAATCTGTCGGCAAGTTCCACCGCCTTTCGATTTTGATCCGGGTCGGTCCCTACCGTCACCCAGCCGGTAACGCCTGCACCTTTACTGCGTGCGATTACCGCCTCGATGTCCCCGGCCAGGCCATCGAATGTCAAATGACAATGTGTATCAATCAGTTCCATTGGTGACCTTGTGTGTACAATCGATAATTACGTTCTCAATAGTCTCCCCGGCTTTCACAGTTATCGTTAGTGACTCAACGCTTTCGTAATCGCCCGCTTGTGGAGGACCCTTTATGTAATTGTCTCCGAAATTGTGCGGTTTGTCTTTGTCCCATACGGCTTTAATCCAATACTCGCCAGGAGTTATACCTTGAATAGTGAAAGGCACGTCACTTCCCGGCAGTTGGCAGTTATGGAAATAGTATTTCCCCAAATAAGCAGTTAATTGGTGGACTGGTACTTCAAGGTACCATTTCCCTTTATTGGTTGTGCCAGGGATAAGGTAAATACATATCCAACCATTTTCTTCTTTGGGAGGCTCAGATAGTTTTATTACTCCTTTAACCGACCCAAGATAATGATATTCCTCATCAGGAAGCTTCGACTTTTTTGTAGGTATGCCATCCCATTCGGCCAAAATGTGATCTGCCAAAGCACGATTGGAAGAGCGGCAGTAGAAAAGGGGAGGATTTCCGAATCTTCCCCTATACCATGCAGAAAAATCTTTATCATTAAGAAACGATTCGATTATCTTTCGATTTTCAGGTTTTTGAAATCTGCCCAGAAACTGTAAAGCTAATTTGCAATATTTTTTTGATTTTACTCCGGCCTCACGAGCCCAAAGACAGCCCTTCTCATTCCAACGTTCTACCATCTTATCGTTGATTCTGACTTCGTTGCCGGTATTTACTTCCCATGCCAACCAACGCTCTCCATAGCGGAGCCATACGCAAAAATAGAGTTCCCCATTATATTCATCGAGGAGTATAGGCTGAGAGCCCCAACTCCGGCCGGAAACGCTACGTCGGGTCAGCTTTTTGAATTCTTGTTCATCAATATCCTCAGGGTAACGCAATATCTGCTCTAATGAGTAATTTTTGATGATTCCCTTTTCGTTATAGAAAGCTACAACATAATCGCCAAAACCGCCGTGAACGCGCCTATTGCATTCATTAACCGTCACAACGTGTTTGCCATCATCTGAAATAAAAACGTCTCCCGGCCCGCCTTCGTTACCCAGAGTGCATTGCCACAAAGGCTTCCTTTCTGGACCGTCAATCTCGAAGACCTCCAGCTTTGCTTTCGTCTCTTCTTTAGCTGCTGTCACATGAGCGACAAATAGTTTATTGTCGGAGAAATAGTCTTTCTCTGGTGGACAACTCCAGGTATCTGCGTAAGCGGCTTTGACCGACACAGTAACCACAAATAAAAGAACAAGTATTTTCTTCATTTCT
>CAYSLN010000065.1:0-11691 GCA_964431825.1 uncultured Pirellulales bacterium
CCCGTGGTCTCCCACAGCTCAGCCGCAGCCCATAGACGGTCATCTGCGTCACGTGTTTGATAACCACCTGTTCTAAAATCTCCTTGGCGGAACCTCTTGTAGTCCGGGTTGTTTTTCAAAAACTCATAGCTCTTCTTGGCCGCTTCTAAGCACCTCTGTGCATATTTGGCATCATAGGGCTTAAAGTACCTTGCTGCCATGCCTAACTCGGCAACGAAGTCAGCTGTGGCCGCAGAACTCCAGTCAGAAAAGTATCTCTTTTCCAAGTCTGTTTCCGGCATGATAAAGCCTGCGAAGTTCAGGCGTGTTAATTTATGTGACACTTTCCCTGAGCCGTCCGGGTATTGCATTTTCAAAAGCCAGTCTGTCTCCCACTTCAGTTCTTTGAGAAAATCCGGCCAGCCCGGCGCCGTATCGGGAATATCGAGACTGATATCTTTGAGATTATCTTGAAAATGGTCCCAGGCCGAAAACAGCAATCCCATCGTAATGCCTGCATTGACCGTGTATTTGCCATAATCCCCGGCGTCATGCCAGCCGCCTGTACCATCTCTTTTAGAGTCTTTAATACCAATGTAGTCCTGATAGGCGTCTTCCAGATGGCAGGCGCCCTGCGCATAGCGATGCCCGTTGTGCCAGCCCTCCACTTCAGTGCCGCAACGCCACAGATAAAAACCCCTCATGGTTGTATAAAAAGCAAAGTCATAAACCTTATCGCCGATTTCAAAATCGAAGGACCTGCCCACACCCGGCACTTCCAAGTAGAATTTGCCCTTCTGGTTTAATTTAGAAAAATCAGCTATCCACGCATTATGGTCAACGTCCAGTTGATTGAATGGCCCCGTAACCTTACCGGAATAAACTGTATCGCCATCCGAGGCCTTTTTCACATTGAAACTTGAGCACTCAGCGGCGATAGTCGCTTTTTTATTCATCTTTGGCAGAAAACCCAGAGAGTTCAGCCGGATATCTTCGACGACACTCAATTCCTTGGCCACGTGGGCTTTTGGTTTCTGGCTGTCGGGTTGCAGTGCATCCTTTTGAACGGTGGCGGTCTGGACCTGTTGAGTATCACATCCGCACAAACTGAAACACAGAACTATTGTCATAAGTCTGAGTAATTTTTTAGCCCGATGGTGTTTCATTATATTCACCGTTATTAAACAAGCTTTCATACTTCCACCTGCACTTTCCGAAAATTACGCTCTAATTTAGTTCTTTAACAAACGATATTATAATGAAAACAGATTATCCTTTTCGTCTTTCTGGGTTATTTAGTGGTCAAAAAACATATATAGCAAAGAAGGGAAACACGCAACCCTTTTTCTGTAAATTCCCATTTGGTCTCCGAGTAAGCGAGTCAATCCAGGGCCCAATAAATTCTTTGACAGAGTAACAAATATCTACAATACTGCGGGCTCACTGTTGTTTTAAGACTATAACCACGATAAGGCAGTTTTTATACGTTAAATGAAATTCCGTAATGAAGTTTAAGGGAGAAAGGACAATATTATGGCTATCAAACATTGGCGATCACTTTTTATCATGGCGGCTTTTTCAATGGCTGGCTGTGCGACTTTTGATTTTGGTAAACGTGCCGACGTTATTTTAATTGAGCTTGGCAGGCAAAAGGAAACGGACGCCAAAATGATGAAAGTACAGGTGTGCGCTGAGGATATTATTCGTGTCACTGCAACACCGGGCGACTCCTTTTCATCGAGAGAGAGTCTGATAGTTGAAAAAAGCAAATGGCAGCCTGTGCCGTATTCTGTGATAGAGAAGGACGACACCATCGAAATCTCTACAGCCAAAGTAACAGCCAAAGTTTCTGTGGAAACTGGGGAAGTTGTTTTCTATGACAAGGATGGCCGACTTATCCTTCAGGAAAAACCAGGAGGCGGCAAGATTATCTCGGCTGCGGACGTTATGGGAGAGAAAACGTATCATATCCAGCAGCTTTTCAACTCACCCGCCGATGAAGCCTTTTATGGACTCGGGCAACATCAAAATAACATCATGAACTACAAAGGCCACGATGTGGACCTTTGGCAGAATAATATCGTCGCCGTTGTTCCGTTTCTGGTTTCCAGCAGGAATTACGGTATTTTGTGGGACAACAATTCACGAACGAAGTTCGGAGACATACGGGACTTTCAGCCGTTGTCGTCGTTGACGTTATATAATAAAAAAGGCCGGAAAGGCGGTTTGACCGCCGAGTATTATAAAAGCTCGGATTTTAAGTCACCGCTCACCTCGCGAACCGAAGAAACAATCGAGCATAACTTCATGGATAGTCCTGACACCTATCCGGAAGGTTTCAATGCCAACAGGGCAAGTATCCGTTGGAGCGGCGAGATCCAATGCCGTCAACCGGGTGTTCATAAGTTCAGACTCTACTGTTCCAACTATACAAAAATGTGGTTGAACGGCAAACTGGTTGTGGATTCTTGGCGACAGAACTGGCTGCCATGGACATACCTGATGCGCCTGCCGATGGAAGCTGGAAAGCGTTACTCGATAAAAATCGAATGGGTGCCGAACGGCGGCTACATCGGATTGAAATGCCTCAGTCCCGAAAAGTGGGAACATAAGAAGTCTTTGTCACTCTATTCAGAAGTGGCCGATCAAATCGATTATTACTTTGTATATGGCGAGAACTCCGACCAGGTCATTCGAGGGTATCGTAAAATTACGGGCAAAGCCCCTATGATGCCGAAATGGGCGATGGGCTTATGGCAGTGTCGCGAACGCTACAAAACCCAGGAAGAATTGCTCTCGGTGGTCAAAGAATTCCGTAAGCGGCAAATCCCCCTGGATAATATCGTTCAGGATTGGTTCTACTGGCCTGAAGATAAGTGGGGTGATCACGAATTTGAAGCAACGCGCTTCCCTGACCCGCAAGGCATGGTCAAAGAACTTCACGAGGACCTCAATACGCATATTATGATTTCGGTCTGGCCCAAATTTTATGTCGGCACAAAGCATTACAAGCAATTTAACGATAAGGGTTGGCTTTATACACGAAATGTTGAGAAAGGACAAAAAGACTGGGTTGGCCCTGGGTATGTCTCAACGTTTTATGATGCCTATAATAAAAAAGCCCGTGATTTGTACTGGAGGCAAATGAACGAAAAATTGTTCAGCAAGGGATTCGACGCTTGGTGGCTCGATTCCACCGAGCCGGATATTCAATCCAATCTCTCGCCCACGGAGCACCTCCTGCGCGTAGGTCCGACCGCGTTGGGTTCTTCTTCACGCTATCGCAACACGTTTTCCTTGATGAATGCCAAAGGTGTTTACGAGCATCAACGCAAAACCAGCCCAAATCAGCGCGTTTTTATCCTCACGCGTTCGGCCTATGCCGGACAGCAACGATATTCTACTGCAACCTGGAGTGGTGATGTTGCAACCAGATGGTATGATTTAAAGGCGCAGATTCCAGCCGGTTTGAATTTCTGTCTTTCCGGAATTCCCTATTGGACAACAGACATCGGAGGCTTTGCAGTCGAACCTCGCTTTGAGCGCAACGTAAAACCCGATGATTTGGAGGAGTGGCGTGAGTTCAACACTCGCTGGTTCCAGTTTGGCACGTTTTGTCCGTTATTCCGTGTACATGGACAGTTCCCTTATCGCGAAATGTTCAACATAGCGCCCGACGATCATCAGGCCTATCAATCAATGCTGGCCTATGACAAGCTGCGTTATCGATTGATGCCTTATATTTATTCACTGACCGGTATGGTAACGCACGATGACTATACGATTATGCGGGCCCTTGTCATGGATTTCGGCGGCGACAAAAAAGTCCTGAACATCGGCGACCAGTTTATGTTCGGCCCCGCATTGCTCGTTAATCCGGTGACCGAATACAAGGCCAGGACACGCCAGGTATATTTGCCCTCCGGAACCGGCTGGTATAATCTAAAAAGCGGTCGGTATTTCAAAGGTGGACAAGCCATTTGGGCCGATGCCCCCTATGAAGACATACCGGTTTTTGTTAAAGAAGGCTCTATCATTCCGTTTGGTCCGGCCATTCAATACACTACTGAAAAACCCGCCGATCCGATTCGTCTATTTGTTTACACCGGCGCCGATGGCGCGTTTAAGTTGTATGAAGACGAAAACGTAAATTATAATTATGAAAAAGGCTACTTTAGTGTTATTCCTTTTAAGTATAACGAAGATACGCGTTCACTGACAATCGGTGCTCGCCGGGGTAAATTCCCCGGCATGTTAAAGAAGCGGACTTTTGAAATCGTTTGGGTCAGCAGAAAGGCTCCCACTGCCCTTGATTTTGATGCTAAACCCTCTCTTTCTGTTCGTTATGATGGAAGTGAACTGGTTATCAAACAGAAAGACTAACCAAAGATAAGGAAATCATCAGTTTGGAAGTCAGGGAAGAAAAATGTTTAAAAAATCTTTTTTAAGTTGTGCCGTTATAGCTCTTTTACTTGTAGGCTGCACTCGGGATTCATTGAATTTCATGCGAGTCCATCATTACATCGACTTTGACTGGAAGTTTAGCAGGGCTGACAAATGGTTTATAGCCCGGTATATTGTTTATTCAGTCGTACAGGGGATTATGCAGACCGATATAAGATCCCCTGATAAAAAAGAAACATTGACCTAAAGCCCTGAAAAAGAAGTTAGTTACGGTGCTATTTTCCCCAAAGCCAGCTATCCACCAATAAGGCAAGGTCATTCATATCAACTATCCCATCACCGCCAGGTGGTGCGATGTCCGCAGAAGGCACATCAGGCGGCTGTTGCCACTGCGAGCCAAGAATTGCATAATCCTCATAATCAACACCGCAATCGAGGTTTAAATCCCCCGGGCCCGCAGCAGGGCACTGCCGCCGTATAATCCCAAGATCATAGGGGATGTTACCGTAATCTCCATAACTTCCATCCACTACTCCCTGGATCAGAATCTCACAGCGATTAATACTGTTGATTTCCAATTTTTCATCCACTCCTGTACGGATTATTTCCCCATGGGAAACCTGATCTGTCCAATGATCTGCATTGAATACCAGCTGATCTCCATGCGCCCAGTTCTCTTGAAGCTTTGTCCAGGTCCCATTAAGGTCGCTTGCGGTCCATAATTCAAAGTGCCTGGAAACATCTTCAACCATCAAATAGTACTTGCCATCTGCATTATTCTTATAGACATGTGGCGCTTCAAAGGTATCGGTGGCAACCGTTGAAGCTGACGACCAATTATATGGGAAATCCGCAACGGTTGTTCTGCGCCGCAGAATTGTAGTGCCCAGTGGCGAATAAAAGCAGTACACGTAAGAACCGTCAGAAATACACCAGTAATCAACAACACCACCGGAAAAACCCATAGAGATTCCAGCCGCCCATCCATTTGGGTCGCTTATATTTGTATTGGTCGAAAAGGTCGGCCCCAATCCGCTCTGGTAAATTAAATACCACAAGCCTTTTTCTTCAAACCAGAAGACCTGCGGCGCGCAAAAATAGGAGCCGCCGTTAAGTGAGCTCAAGTAGTGTCGAGTTGCGCTATTTAGCTCCGGTATGGTGGTTGCAGAAGCATATCCCATACGAAAATTGCCATTCACACCGACGTCACGTCCGGTATAAAAGAGGTGCCATTTACCCCCGTAATACACAATGGTCGGGTCTTTGACGGATATATCATCAAATTTGCCTGATGGCCCATCTAAAAAACATCTTGCATCCGCTTCCCATATTGGATCATCGACGCAGGCACCGCAGTCAGTCTCACAGATCCAGCAGTCTTCTTCAGCGTCGCAAATGCCGTCGCCACAATAACCGCCCTCGGTAGTAAAACTCCACGAGTCACCGGTGTACATCTTACCGTTATCATTGCAATCAACCGCCCAGTAATAAACCGTACCTTCCGCAAGGTCGCCCGGCGGGTTATAGCTATTCGTATAAACCGCATTATTCGGATTGCTGTGTGTGGTGGGATTTGTGCCGAAATAAACGTCATAGCTGGTCGGTGTATATGCCGTAGGGCCAAGCCAGGACAAATCGGTAGAAACAGAAACGTTACTCTTGCCATTTTTCGGATTCGGGTCAGTGGCCTTATTCGGATCAGGAGGCGTTGCCTGAACTACGAAACCAATAATAACCTGACGATTTGGTTCTGAGTGCATTACGCTTGGTGTTTCATTTGTGCCCGTTGCAGATTTGTGTCCGGTTGCACTCGTAGATGAAGCCATTTGCTGGTTGGTACCTTCGATAAAGTCGTTGTTTAGTGTGTATGAACCCGTGTTGCCGCAAGTGGCCGCGACAATAACCATATCGCCGTCGCTCGTGGCAAGCGCAGAGGCTGTGATTGGATTTGGCAAGCTGCTTGATGTTCTATTGCTGGCGATTGCTCCAACAGGGTCCGTTTGTTCGACGTGCTCAAGAAATACGCTGGCGTATGAAACATTGTCCGGCGTGGTGCTCCAGACAGGCACAAACGTGCCGTCGGTCGCAGCAGCGATACCGGCCTCATCGAGGATATATGCCACAACGTATGCTTGGTAGTCTGAGCCGACTATTTCGTCAATTATCTTTACCATTGGCTGCCCGCCGTACGTTACAGAACTGAGATTAATAGCGCCAGCCTCCTCAACATGTGCGATGAAAATCAACGCGCGGTTGGTTCCGGCTTGTTTTGTATGATATGTACCCGTCTCCCAGTAACCAGGTATACCAACTTGACTAAGCGCCAGCCGGCTTAGACTTAGCACCGTCAGTAATATTGCCGCCGGTAAGACAGATGTCCCCCATTTTTTTTGCTGGTCTTCTTTACTTTTCATTTTGCCTCCATTCCACCATTCAATAATTCTATCTAAAATTCTACCAGATTTACCCACAAATAGCAAAAATCTTATCCCTTGGAGAATGTGCGGGCAGAGAAGCTAATCCAATACCGACTTATAGACCTGGAGACGAAAATCGAGGTTGCACATCTTTGAAGGCTGAAATGGCTCAATTAGAAGTTGATATGCAACGGATTTTACCCAAGACTGACAAAACAGGCCATAACGTTGTACATGGTGTTGCTGGCGCATTTTTGATTGTCCCATGGTTCTTTATGGATTTCAAAGGCGCTGACAAAATAGAGTTTGACGCTATGCGTAATCGATATAATTATCTTTTAATACTGGCCGGCGAGAAAAATTGTGATATGTATAACATAGAACCTATTCCAACAGATGAGGAATTAAAGAAAAAACACAAAGAGCAAACAACAAAACAGCCCAACTCAAAAGGAGACGAAGACGGTGAGCTTTGATTTGGACAGCGGGGGGCTTGGCTTTCATAATAACGATATGAAGTATGTTGTCGAGCCGGGGAGGTTTCACCTGTGGGTTGGCGGCAGCTCGGAGTCGGGGCTGATGTCGGAATTCGAGTTGTTCGAATAAGGCAATGTGACCGAATCAATAGCCCTAAAATAAGCTCTGCTTTTTATCATTTTCTCTGTTTACAACCTCACTGTAAGATAGTACTATAATTACAGCGGGACACCTTGATTCGAGCTTTTCTACAGTTTTGTTGTGCAGCTCTGATTGGCTTAGTAGACACCGAAGTAGCGGGAAATAGATTTCTATCTATTTATATAGTAGTGCCTTTTTTTAATTACGCCACAGATAGACTCAGTTTTTGAAAGGGACAAAAATGAAAAGAGAAATTCTGTCGTTTTTACTATGTATTTTAACTGTATTCGCAGGCTGTGCGGGCAGAGAAGCTAATCCAATACCGACTTATAGACCTGGAGACGAAAATCGAGGTTGCACATCTTTGAAGGCTGAAATGGCTCAATTAGAAGTTGATATGCAACGGATTTTACCCAAGACTGACAAAACAGGCCATAACGTTGTACATGGTGTTGCTGGCGCATTTTTGATTGTCCCATGGTTCTTTATGGATTTCAAAGGCGCTGACAAAATAGAGTTTGACGCTATGCGTAATCGATATAATTATCTTTTAATACTGGCCGGCGAGAAAAATTGTGATATGTATGGTATAGAACCTATTCCAACAGATGAGGAATTAAAGAAAAAACAAAAAGAGCAAACAAAAAAACAGCCCAACTCAAAAAGAGACGAAGGCGGTGAGCTTTGATTTAGCAAGCGGGGGGCTTGGCTTTCATAATAACGATATGAAGTATGTTGTCGAGCCGGGGGAGTTTCACCTGTGGGTTGGCGGCAGCTCGGAGTCTGGACTGATGTCGGAGTTCGAGTTGTTTGAATAAGACGACAAGGATTCTTGCTTAGAAAAATCGTTGTTAGCTTCCCGGAGTCGTCCCGGAACTTACCAAGTTGACTTTTATCTCTATTCTTCTTCATCCGGGACGGCATCTTTGATTAGCGCATGTTGCCATGGAGACTCTTCAATCGGACCGTTCCAGATTGCAGAAATGAACGTATTCAGGGCGGCTTGATACTTCTTACATTGCTCTAAACTAAGTGTGCTGGTCAGTGGGGCTTCCTGGGATCGCTTCTCGAAATCCTCGAAGTCATCACAGTAATACTCGGTAGTGTGCGCAATTCTGTTCCTTGTCTTGATCAAATTGAGAATGTTCTGCACTGATTCTGACTCAGTATCCAACACTTTGGTAGACCGACTCAACAAAGGGACAACTCTATAAATCTTGGAGCGGGTGGAGCCACCAAGCATTCCCTCTGCAATAAATTTACTACCTTTTCCAAAGGCCTCGCGTGTATAATGTATTAGAACATCATTAAGAAAACACTCAGTTGCTGCTGCTTGTAGAAGAATCACGGCAATCAAGTCTCCCTCTGCATCATCGTCGTTGCATTCTGTCACGCGCGAGAGGAGACGATCAGCCAAGTAACTGAATCGGCCAAACTCGAAATGCTTCAGCACTTGGAGTTTGGCCTTGCCCTGCATAACAAGTTCTATTGCCTCCTCAAGCGTCAATTCGTGATCTAATTTATCTGTCGTTCGACTCATAGTTCTTTGGCATCCCAACAATGATTATACAGTCTATATAAAACAGGTCAAGCCAATCGAACTCAGCTGCGAACAAAGGTCCATCTTAAAGATTAGTCATTAAACATTTATCAATCTTTTAGCATCCAGCCGGGAGGGCAGTAATCGCGCCAGTAATCTGTAAACCAACTCAAATCGTCGAAGGACTCGAGCCACTGTTCTAAGTCAGATATCCCACAACTGTATTACGGACAGTCCAGGCAATTGGGATCAATACCCGGGCCTTGAGGCGGCTCTAAGGTATTCCAATTAGCAATGAGTGTATTCAAGTCATTGAAGTGGACGCGATAATAGCCTTTCTTGGCGCTGCCCTCCTGGTCATGAGCGAAGTCGGCACAAATGCCAGGCTCACCGTATGGTCCAGTGATTGTGGCAATACCCGGGCCCTTAGGATGCTCCAGGGTATTCCAGCCTGCGAGCAAGATATTTAAGTCATGAAAGTGGACGTAGTAGCCTTTTGTGGCACCACCTTCTTTTAAGCCGTCGGAGTCACCGTGGCACTGCCGCGGATAGCACCAGCACTCAGGCTTGCCGGCTTCAACCCAACTGTTGTAATCCGGGTGGCAATTGGGGAAGCAGCATTCAACTGCAAACCAGTAAGTAGGACTATAGATATCTCCCTCTGGAGTATGAGCAACCACTTTCCAAGAGCACACGTAGTGCTTGTTTTCAGGCGCAGGCATGAACGCACATGGGTCTATTATGGTATCAACTATGTTTTCAGCTACCTTTTCCAGAGGCATACACGGACCACGAGAAAAGTAAACGTCGTAACTCGTGGCTGCATAGACCTCCAACCACCATAAGCTTAGATTGTCCCAATTGCACAAGCTAACCGAGGGCCCATCAGGAGTGTAAGGATTACAGGGATAGATGCCATCAAAGGGGTCTATCGGAGGCATCAACGATACCGAGAGTCCATACCCGCCGGTATCGGGGTTGTATCCTCCGTCAGAGGCCACGATCGTATAGATGCCTGTCATCTCCGTTTGGTAGTTCTCTATTGTAGCTCGCCAATCATTCTCCTTACCTCCGGAGTCAGCAACTCGGACGCCATTGGGATCATAGAGCTGTACCCTCGGGTCCAGACCTCCAGAGAGGCGAGCCATCTCAATCACAACGCCCTGGCCCACCTGGCCAAAGAAACAGTACGCATCTGTGTCTCCTCCTGGCGTTATGTTCCCGCTTTGTGCATGACCGATCGTCACATCATTGCCGTCCTTATCCTGAGGGGAAGTCGTGGTACCCCCCGTCAATACAAGAGACAATCCAAACCCGCCGGTATCGGGGTTGTATCCTCCGTCGGAGGCAATGATGGTGTAGATGCCTGTCATCTCGGTTTGGTAGTTCTCTATTATAGCTCTCCAATCATTCTCCTTACCTCCGGAGTCAGCAACTAGGACGCCATTGGGATCGTAGAGCTGCACCCTCGGGTCCAGACCTCCAGAGAGGCGAGCCATTTCAATCACAACGCCTTGGCCAGTTTCAGACCAGAACGAATAGCAGTGTGTCTCGCCATCGAACTGCATATCCGAGGATTTGGTTTCGCCTGAGGCTATGCACTCGCAGGCCATGCTTAGCGATGGCTGAAGAAGAAAAACTGCAAGAAAACACAGCAATGACAAGAATCGATATGTTGAAGCTCTCATTTTTCAATCCTTTCAAAATTCGTCCCTGCACGAGCAAGGAACCATTAATATTTGATGATGCACACCATGCGCACCGATATTTACCGGCCAAATACGACAAAAAAGACGGTTAATGTTGTTATCTTCTCCGCTGTCACTTCCTGCCTCCGTCAAGGCTGTTTGAGCGATATGATTATCTACTTGTAGGTCTCGTTGTCAAGGAAATTCCGCAGTGGCCGCTCCCTACTTCGCCCTAAACAGAAGGGCTTCGAAGGGCAAGCAGGGCAGGTTTCGCGGGAATGACAAGAAGTGGTATTTTCTTTTTATGGAAGAGATTGGGTAAAGATGTTAGGATAGGAGGGAGCTTCTTATTTGCGCCTTTAAGGAGGTTAAAGCTATGAAACAGGCAAAATCCGGCTTGAAAAAATACCCAACAATCGGTGTATGTGGTCTTGATTGTGGCTTATGCCCAAGATGCTACACCGCAGGGAAATCGAGATGTCCCGGATGTGGCGGTCCTGATTTCTTTAATAAACACCCATCATGTTCCTTCATAACCTGTTGCGTCAAGAAAAAGAACCTCGAAGTTTGTGGTGAGTGTTCGGACTTTCCGTGTTCCAAATTTAAAACTGATGAAGAATATCAGCAATTAAAGGGATCTTCTTCTTACCCGTCGAATAAAGTAGTTATGCTAAATTTAAGATTTATAAAAGAACATGGGATTAAGAAATTTATAGACCAGCAGAAGAAGCGAATTAAGTTACTCGAAAGAATGATTGAAAACTTCGATGACGGCAGGTCAAGAAGCTTTTTCTGTAGAGCAGCATGCCTGCATGACTTAACAAGTTTGGAAAGTTCATTAACGGAAGCAATACAGAAAATCAAAACAGACAATATCAAACAGGATGATACAAAAGTCAAAGCTAAAATTCTAAAGGGGATTCTCAATGAAATTCCGCAGGGGGCGAATGGGGGCTGAGGGATTTGAAGATATCAGGCATGGGTTCGCGGCCTTGACCCGCAGTGTAGAAATTGCTATATTCCTTACTAACTAACCAGTGCAACA
>CAYSLN010000066.1:0-3695 GCA_964431825.1 uncultured Pirellulales bacterium
TTGTTAGAAGTTCTTAGTATCGGTATGGCTGATAAGTACCGCAAAGACCTTATCGTCAACATCAAACGAGGCCACAAGACGAAATTGAAATCTGGCGATCCCAGAATAGGATTAGCCGGGCAACCTATAGCTCGTGAATGGGACGAACACGATAAAATTTTTAAGCTCATAGTAGATCAAGCTAAGGAATGGCGTACTGTTGCCAAGAAATATCTTGATGGTGTCTCAGCAAAAGAACTTGGCAAACAGGCTAAGGCACGTGGCAGCAAAACCGTACCGACAACAAGCGTCAATATAAGACGGCATTTGCGAACAGGTCTGGGTCATAATCATACTATCAACTATGACGGAGAGTTGTTTGAATTTGCCTGCGAACGGATAGTCGATGAAAAGACAGAAAAAGCCGTTATCAAGCTGATGGACAAACGGACGTTTGCATCGCACGTCCGGCCAGATAAGTATTTGCTGAGCGGTTATATTCGCTGTGCTGAGTGTGCAAAGAAACTGAGACCATTTACGAAATATGGCGGGAAACATGCCTATTATTATCACGACAATCGCAATGGTTGTGATGGCGTCAAAGGTATTAGGGCCGACCATATCGACTCGGCAGCTTTGAAGGAATGTTTCATTGTCATGGGCGGTGATAAAAAGGCATTTGATAAGACGATAGCTGAACATCTTCCGGATGAGAAAGCTCGTAAGGAAATCGATAAGGACATAAATGCTCTCAATCGACAATTGGCGAAGTTGGAACGAGAGAAGGACAACATCGTTACTAAACTATTCGACGGTGATAAAAAGCTGAATGATTCCATAGTTGAAGCAGCCAATAAGAAAGTGGAACAGATCGACAAATCTATCGAAACGGCACAACAGGAATTAGCCCAGCAAGAACAACGTCAAGCTTCTATGATGAGCGTCGAAGAATATCGAGCTACAGCCGACAAGATACGAGCGGAATGGCAACGTGTCTATACCGGCTGGGATGCAATGGAAGACATGCAGTGGAAGCATCGCAAATATATCATAGACGAAATATTCGACGGCGTGGACGAAGATGGACGTCTATTTGGCGTCTACGTCCGCAACGTCGGTGTGAAAGTTTTTGAATACGAAATATTCGGTCGGTTTAATACAGGCACATTGTTTATGAAGGGTGAGGACAGTGATTATGATGGCCCTGAGCTTGAACCTATCTACGAGCAGTGGAATAAGGACTTTCAAGAACGTAAAGCTACTTATCGCAAAAAGCAGGGCAAGAGTAAAAGTTGTGATTTGCAAATGGGCGATACAGGATTCGAACCTGTGACCTCACGGGTGTGATCCGTGCGCTCTAGCCAGCTGAGCTAATCGCCCCTTTGAGTTTCTCTATTTTACCAGAAATGGGGATTATAAAGGGAAAATCGCAGTTCGTCAATGTTTAATTATGTCGCCATAAGGTTAAGGCGGCCTAATTTGACGCCCTTCATACTCAATATGCTTTCGGCCATTTTACTAATCTGGCCGACCTGTCCTCGAATCACAATGACCTCCAGGCAATCATGTTCATCCAGATGAACGTGCAGAGAGGAAATCACCTGCAGAGATGAGCCTGCGGTATGTGTATGTTGTAGATTTATCAGTTTGTCCGAGAGTTTTGTTGCGTGATGGTCGTAAACTATAAATACGGCGGCGACCGCTTTGGCCTTTGGATTGCTCAGTCGCTCCTGGCTTAGCTGCTGTCGCACAAGGTCGCGTATGGCCTCAGACCGGCTCTGGTAGCCCTGCCCGGCGATGAGCTTGTCGAACATTGAAAGCAGTTTTTTATCAAGTGACACCCCTATGCGTTCAAGTTGCGCCATTTTTATTCTCCTGAAAACTGTGAAGTTTCAGTTTTTACTCGTTACGTAAATTGCCTGCTCGGCAAACAGATTAGGTGCGAATTTTACCGGGCTCGGTCTCGTCTTAATCAACGGTATTTTCTTTTGCACTTTAACGCCATGCTCTTTACAGAACTCGTCGAAATCTTTGAGTGACAAAAAGTGTATATTCGGCGAATTGTGCCAGCCGAAGGGCAGCTTTTTGGTTATTGGCGCTTTGCCGGACAAGAGCAATTGCAATCTACAGCGCCAGTAAGCAAAGTTGGGGAAGCTTACAATTACTTTTTTGCCGACGCGGAGCAGTTCTTTGAAGACTTTTTCAGGGTTTTTGACTGTCTGTACCGTTTGTGACAGAATCACATAGTCGAAGCTCTTGTCATCGTAATGCGCAAGCCCCTCTTCAATGTCCTGCTGGATAACGGACAGTCTCCGGCACACGCAATCCAGAACAAGCTCCTGGTCAAGTTCGATGCCCTCGCCCTTTATCTTTTTGTCCCGAATCAGATTGGACAGTAGCAGTCCATCGCCGCAGCCAACATCGAGCACTGTGCTGTTCGGCTCGATGAGAGATTCTATCAGTTCGTAATCCACACGCGTCCTGTGGGCCTGGTCGAACTGACTGAGCTGCCGCATATTCCGTGCATAACACGAACATGTTTTTTGCTGTCCGGCGGGTCTATGGGTCGCCTGCAAAAAGCAGCAGATGAACCTACCTAATATCTCAGGTTCCAGCAGAAACGCATCGTGGCCATAAGGCGAGGCGATATCACAGTAGCTGACATCCTTGCCTGTGGAGGCGAGTGCATCGGCCATCGCCTTGGATTGAGCGGGTGTAAAGAGCCAGTCGCTTGCAAAACTGATTATGAGAAATCTACTCTTTGTATTCTCGAAGGCTTTTACCAGCGACCTGTAGTCTTTTTGCAGGTCGAAATAGTCTGCCGCCTTGGTTATGTAGAGATAGCTGTTTGCGTCGAATCTCTCCACGAAGGTTTGGCCCTGGTAGTCCAGATATGTCTCGACGGCGAACTCGGAGTTAAAATCGTAACTGTATTGCTGGGCACTGCGGAGCTCGCGGCCGAACTTTTCGCGCATGCCCTTTTCCGAAAGATATGTAATATGGCCAATCATGCGGGCAATTGCCAGACCTCTGTCAGGTCCTTTCTTGTTGTGGTACTCTCCATCGGCGAAGTTGGCATCACTTAGGATGGCGCTGCGACCGACGGCGTCAAATGCTATCGACTGGGCCCCGAGATGGCTGGTTGTGGCAATCGGTATCGCAGCTTTAACAAAGTCGGGATACTCAATAGCCCACTGCAAGACCTGCATTCCGCCAATCGAGCCGCCGATTACCGCCAGGACTTTTTTTATCCCGAGCTTATCGAGCAGCAGCTTTTGAACCTTGACCATATCAGTGATGGTTATAATTGGAAAGTCCAGACCGTACGGCTTGCCCGTTATTGGATTTATCGAAGAAGGGCCGGTGGTTCCGCTGCAGCCGCCAAGAAAGTTCGAGCAGATAACAAAATATTTATTTGTGTCGATACCTTTGCCGGGCCCGACCATGGTATCCCACCAGCCGGGTTTTCTGTCATCGGGGCCGTGGTAGCCGGCAACGTGGGCATCGCCGCTAAGGGCATGACAAATCAAAATGGCGTTGTCGCCGGCCTCATTAAGCTGACCGTGGATCTCATAGGCCACATCTATTGGAGCCAGTTTCTTGCCGCATTCCAACTCTAAAGACTCTTGTGGCTCCACTACCCGAATCGTCTCTGTCTGTACGACATCGACCGAATTTTTTTCAATCTCTGCCATAATTGGAATACAAGTATACCC
>CAYSLN010000066.1:3795-11498 GCA_964431825.1 uncultured Pirellulales bacterium
GCAGGGACCAGTGACCGTTCGATTTTGTCCTCGATAATTACTTCTATCGCCACATAATCGGAATCGGCCAGGCTCGAGATGGTCGGGCTCTTCTCAGCAGGCAGAATCTTTAGTATCGAGTCCAGGGCATCCTTCTGGATATTCATCTTCAAGCCGACCTTGCTGCGGGCTTCGATTGCCGCATTTAGCAGTATGGAGATATTTTCTATCTTCTCCTTTTTGAATTTATCCTGCCAGGCCTGCTTGTTTGCGATTAACCTTGTCGTGGAGGTTATCACAGTATCTATTATCCGCAGATTGTTTGCCAGTAGTGATGTGCCGGTCTCGGTTAATTCTACAATTGCGTCCACCAGCCGAGCCTTTACTTCGGTAGCTCCCCAGCTGAATTCCACCCTTACATTGATTTTTTTATCTGCGAAATATTTCTTTGTGACGTTGACCAGTTCTGTTGCGACTATGCCGCCTGAGAGGTCTTTGGGCTTAGTCACCTTCGATTCATCGGGTACAGCCAGCACCCATCTGGCCGGGTCGCTCGTGGCTTTGCTGTAGGGGAGTTCACAGACATCCACCACGTCGCAGTCGTTCTCTTGTATCCAATCATATCCTGTGATGCCGACGTCGAGAACGCCATCGGAGACGTATTTGCCCATTTCCTGCGCTCGCAGCATGACCGGCTGGATTTGCTCATCATCCATACTTGGCAGATAACTCCTTGCGGAATCCAGGATATCGAACCCGGCTTTGCTGAAGAGTTCAATCGTTGCCTTTTGTAAACTGCCTGTGGGGATACCTAATTTCAGTTTTTTCTCTGACATAGTTTCATATCTCTTGAATCATTTCCTGCCTGCCTGTTCTTTACACGTATTATTTTTGTTTTTATTTCTTTCTAACTTTACGTTTTGTTGTTTTTGGGGTTTTTGTTCTGCGAGTAGTTTTTTTCCTGCCGGTTTTAGACGATTCGCTCTCACGTCGCAAAAGGGCATAAAACTCGTAGTCGTTTTTG
Source organism: uncultured Pirellulales bacterium (assembly GCA_964431825.1). GTDB lineage: Bacteria > Planctomycetota > Phycisphaerae > Sedimentisphaerales > Anaerobacaceae > CAYSLN01. Next base: position 4,799 of record CAYSLN010000066.1, read on the forward strand.
GCTGCAATCTGTTTTGTTAGAAAACCTTCTATCTGTTGTTCATCGGCGTCGGGGTCTACCAGTTCGTTACTTTTTAGATATTCCGTCATCTTTTTTGTAAGCGGTATGGCGTGGCCCTGCAGCGATGTAAGCACACAATAATCGATCACAAAAAGGGTGATGCCCTCCAGTTTTTCAAGAGCCTGTCTGGCGGGGCGTTTGCCGATATTTTTCAATTCCATCAGGCTGACCGAATTGTATTTGTTGAACACAGCCATTAAGGTTCTGGTAAGCGTTGAGGCTATATTCTTTGCAATTGGCATTTCTGTGTTCAGTAGTGCTATGATCTCCTCTGCTCGCGAAACGCGCAAATCATTCCAGTCGATAAAATAACCGGCAAATCCCTTGATCGCGGATTGCGCCTGAGTCTCGCTTGTATGTTCACTAATGACGGCGTAAACAACTGCGTCCGTTGGTTCATCATATACAACTTCCTGGACCTTTGGATATTTACGTTTCAGTGAGCGATACAACTTCTGTACTTTTTGAGAGTAATCTTTGCTATTTTTCATAAGAACTGCTCTTGCTTATATCTGATAGTCAATTCCCTGCGTAAACAGAAAAACGTTTTTTGCTTTTTGCAAATTTAGTCTTCGTTATCAACGGGATTTTTTTTTTGGTACTCTTTTGCCGCCTCGTCTATCAGTTTCATTGTTTCCAGTGTTTTTTTGAATTTTTCATCTTCGTGAAAGCGCAAAACGGGGCAGAATTTGCTCTCTATTCTATCAGCCAGCAGCGATTGTATCCGGCTCCTTGCGTGCGTTATGGCTGTAAAAGTTTTGTTTTGGGCTGCCTCACTTTTACCGAGAATGCTAAGATAGACATCGGCACTGCGCAAGTCGGCAGCCATCTCAACTTTTGTAACGCTCACGAGTCCATCAATACGTGGGTCGCTAAGATGGTTGGTAATAGCGTTGCTTACCGCTTCTTTTACCACGCGAGCTACTTTTTCTTGTCTTCGCGTCGGCATAATGGCTTGCTTGTATCTCGTTTTTATTCCTGACGAGATATACTTCGTACGACTAAAGGGTTCTGGCCACTTTAACGATTTCATAGAACTCGAGGACATCGTCAACTTTAATATCGTCGAATCCTGCTATTTTAATGCCGCACTCCAAACCTGCCTTGACCTCGCGGACATCATCTTTGAAGTGTTTTAGAGATTCCACAGACATGTCATCTCTGAGTACAATGTTATCACGTATCAGTCGCATTTTTGCGTTCTTGCTCGCGATGCCGCTGCTGACGTAACAGCCGGCCACCGTTCCGATTCGCGAGACCTTAAATGTAGCTCTTACTGTGACCCTGCCGAGAGACTTTTCTGTTTCTTCCGGTTCAAGCAGACCGACCATAGATTTTTCCAAATCTTCGGTTATTCGGTAGATTACGTTGTAGAGTCTTATATCGACTCCTTTGTTTTCTGCAATCTTTGCTGCGTGGTCGTCGCTGACGACATTAAACCCGATAATAATTGCATTCGAGGCCTCTGCGAGCAGGATATCGCCTTCTGTAATTCCGCCTGGTGCCGCATGCAGGATTTTAATCTTTACTTCGTCAGTGCTCAACTCGGACAAATACTTGGTCAGGACATCGACCGAGCCCTGTACATCGGCTCGGATAATAAGATTTAATTCTTTAACATTGCCTGCTTCTATCTGGCTGAACAGATTATCCAGTGTTATCTGGGCACGCTCGGCCAGTGAACTTTGCCTTGAGTGCATTTGGCTTTCTTCAGCAGCGGCCTTGGCCCTGTTGATATCGTCAAGACAGTAGAATCTATCGCCCGCCTGGGGGACATCGCTCAGTCCCGTTATCTCTACAGGCATGGAGCTTGTAGCCGTCTTTATATTTTTGCCGTAGCTGTTTCTGAGCATTTTTACTCTACCGTAGGCACAGCCGGCCAGTACTACATCGCCTTTGCTTAGTTTGCCTTCCCTGATTAACAACGTCGCCGCCGGACCCCGCTGCGTTGACATCTTTGCCTCGACGACCCAGCCGGTCGCGGGGATAGTATCATCGGCCTTTAGCTCAAGTAGTTCGGCTACATAATCGAGATATTCAAGCAAATCATCTATGCCCTCACCAGTGACAGCACTGGTTTTGACAACTTCGGTATCTCCTCCCCATTCAGTCGGTGTTAAGCCGTGCTCGGAGAACTGTGAGTAAATGCGATTTATATCGCAGCCCGGCAAATCTATTTTATTCAGGGCAACGATTATCGATACACCCGCTGCCTTGCTGTGGGCAATAGCCTCGATGGTCTGTGGCATCACGCCGTCGTCGGCGGCAACCGTCAGCACCACTACATCGGTCATATTGGCTCCCCTGGCGCGCATGGCCGTAAAGGCCTCGTGTCCCGGGGTATCAAGAAATGTCACGGTCTTATCGTCCCAGGTAACCTGAGATGCGCCAATATGCTGCGTGATACCGCCTGCTTCACCTGCTGCTATATGAGTCGATCGGATTTTGTCCAGCAGGCTGGTTTTACCGTGGTCAACGTGCCCCAGCATTGCGGCGACCACCGAACGTTTCTTGAGATTCTTCCTTTCACGATCCTCAAATTCGATTCGTATCTGTTCTTCCAGGATGGTTTTGTGTTCGATTACCAGTTCAGTATCGAACTCCAGAGCAACCAGTTCCGCAACGTCGTTACTTATCACTTGATTGGCAGTAGCCATTACATTCTGTTGCATCAACTTACTTATAATATCAGCTGATTTGACCGCTAAAGCTGCAGATAAATCCTTTACTGTAATAGGCTCATTTATAACGGCTTTTTGAGGTCTGACATGCATGGTGGCTTCCCGCTGGGATTTGGAAGCGATTTTCCGCGTCGGTCTTAATCGCAGGCCCTCACCGCCGGCCGCATTAAGTCGAGCCTGTCTTTCTTCAATATCTCTTTGTCGCCAGCTACTCTTGAACCTGGACTTCCTTGCGGTTTCCGTATCCTGGTCGTCCCGCCGGCGCCCGTGTGTTCTTTCTTTGTGTTGCTTTGGAGAGCTTTTTTTGTCCTTGGCCGGAGCAGAAGTCGAGTCTTGCTTTTCGCTATACATCAGCGGCTCAGTAACGGGTGCATCATACTTGGGTTTCGGCCTCGGTCGTCGTATTGGCTCCGGTGCCTCAACTCGAACGACCTGTGGTCCGCTCAGGCGGGCAGGCTTTGGCTTTTCCAGAATTGGGCCCACGGGTAATATCGGCTCCGGTTCTTTCTCAACAACTGGTTGTGGTTCTTCTGTAGTTACTTTAGGAGCCGAAGTTTTTTTGCGGGGCTTGCAGGTCTTCGCAGTTGCCGGTCTGCCCCGTTTGGGTTTAGCAATTTCCACTTCAGTTGATGGTTCGGCCATTGCTTCGGTGGGCTTGGTTTCTTCATGCGTTTCAGTCAGTGGCTTTTTTTCTTTTACCTTCTTTACGGCTTTCTTTCGTTTTGGCTTGATTCGAACCTTCTTTAAATCCACCTTTTGGGTGGTCTCAACCGTTGTGACATTTTCTCCCTCGCTGAACCACTCTCGAATGGTTGCTGCCAGACCAGCCGAAATCGCTGACATGTGGTTCTTAACGTCCAGACCTTCGTCCTGACATTTTTTCACGATGGCGGAGCTTTTTACTCCAAGTTCCTTGGATAAAATATAAACTCTTGTAGTAGTCAAAAAAACTCCAGTTATAAGCTTTCTTGTTCGTTGTCTGTCGTATTTGTTTGCTCGGCCAGTTCTTTTTCCGCCTGTTTTTGTTTTGCAGATGACAGGCTTTTGGCTTGTTTGTCTGCTGCTTCAATCAGTTTCTCGGCGATGTCCGGGTCCACGTTTAGTTCGTTAACCAGTGGTTCGGCCCCTACATCACCCAGATCTAAAACAGATATCACGCCCAGTGCTATCAGCTTGTCAACTACTACCTCGTCAGTACCTTCGACATTTTTAACACAGCTTGTCAATTGTTCGATGCCTTGGTTGTATTCGTCCGGTGTCAATATATCGATGTCCCAGTTGGTCAGCCTGGCGGCCAGCCGGACATTCTGGCCATGCTTGCCGATAGCCAGACTAAGTTGGTCTTCTTCTACAACTACTGTCGCTCGGCCTAATTCAAAACACAGGGCGATTTCGCTGACTTTTGCCGGCATCAGCGCGTTGGCGACAAGCACTTGCGACGACTCGTTCCAACGGACGATATCTATTTTTTCTCCGCTGAGCTCATCGACTATGTTTTTTATCCTGCTGCCCCGTACACCAACGCAGGCGCCTACCGGGTCAACCTTATCATCGAACGAAGTGACGGCGACTTTGGTTCGGTAGCCTGCCTCTCTTGCCAGTGCCCGTATTTCGATGATTTTCTCGGCGATCTCCGGCACCTCGGACTCGAATAGCCGGCGGATAAAATCAGGGTGCGTTCGCGAGAGTATAATCTTGACTTGATTTGAAGTCTCTTTAACGTCAAGTATCAAACATCTTATTCTCTCGCCTGGCCGATGTGTCTGGCCCATTATCTGTTCTGCTTTTGGCATAAAACCCTCAGTCCAATGGTTCAGACTAACAATCAGGGTTCCACCTTCGTACCGCACAACTGAGCCACTTGTGAGTTGACCTTTTCGCTGGACGAACTCGGCGTAGATGCTATCTCTTTCATCTGCCCTTATTTTCTGGATCATTACCTGCTTAGCTGTCTGGGCGGGAATTCGGCCAAGCTGTCTTATATCGATTTGTTCGTTGTCTTTGGAGGCGCTGACCTGCCCGCTTGTCCTGTCAATACTTACGACTATTTCGCTGTCCGGCTCACCAAAGTGCTTCCTGACCGCTGAGACCATAGCCTCTTCCAAATCGACAAATATAGATTCTTTTTCAATATTCTTGTCGCGTGCTATATTGTCGACGATTCTTAGCAGTTCCTGGCTCATATCTCTTTTACTTTCTAATCCGGCACTAATTCCTTCTCTGTCTCAAATCCGGCACAGCAGGTTTGTGCCAGATATAAAAAAGTGGAAACCATCCGAGTTTCCACTTCAAAAACGCCCAAACCGAACCGAGGTTATAATCTATCATTACCCTACATTAGTCTCCTCCGATAGGGCCCCATTCTGCAATTGAGCAAAATGGAAGCTAAGCCACGAACCTCGTTCGTTTCCCGGCACTGAAGCAAAAACATCGATTCCTAAGCCGCCATTTGCGCAAAAAGCGCAGCTTCGCAGATCAATTATTTGTCTACTCTGCCGCACTGTTCACTAATCCCGTCAAATGCATTTTAACACCTCATTAGCCCAAAATTCGGCTTTGGCAGCTGTTAGCTCTTATAACCAAACTCTTTATAGTAATCGTCAAAGATGTTAGTGGCAATAACTTTTTTACCGGATTTACACAATTTTAACCCAAATCTGCTATAAAAGGAGTGTTTTTAATGCCGAAACCGAACTCCAAACGACATTTTTAGGTCTATATTCCGGTTTTCCGAAGCAGATTGCCTTTTTATAGGACCTTAGCTTTTTCCTTGACATTTCTAATCAATCTGTTATAATCCGCCTATATTGTATATTATGGAGGAGTGGCAAGGAGGCTTTTGGAGTTTTCATTTCAAGTTTTCTTCCACAGTAAAAGGGCAATAACTGCTTTTAGCTAAAGGAGACGATAGAATGACAGGAGGTCGGGAATGGATTTCGAATGCAGGGAGCTACCCGCAGGGCGTGGTGTCAACACATCTTTTCTGACATATTACTCCTGAAAGTGACTTCTCGCAGGGGACTTGATAATTCCCATACATCCGGACCGCCGCAATACCAGCTATATGGAGAAAGCTGGTTTTTATGGAGGAACAAATAATTTTTCAGGAGGTAAAAGGATGAAAGGAACGAATATCTTAATTTGGGCTGCAATACTGATTTTAGTGGTGATTTCCGACATGATTTGTGGAACCACCTCAGGATTTATTAGTAGAATATCTGAGTTCCAACATGTCTGGATGATGCTGGTTACGATATCTATGACTACATGGCTGGCTTTTCCGTAAGTGGAAGCACATCTGGAATCGGAATTAATGGTTATTTAGGAATTGTTTCCGACAATGCCGGCGATTTTAGTTTTGCATGCATATCGAAAGGGTGGGGCGTTCTCTGCTGATGCATTTGCAGAATCCACATATTATTTGCACCCAAAGTTGGGGGTCTGATATTGGAGATTGATGGCTACATGAGATTGTGAGCGTTTGAAGATTAAGGGGCTCGCTAAAAAGCCGGAACAAAATGAAGTATCAGTTTACCATGCATGATGGCTATGTTCTCCAGCCGGACTTTTTTATCCTCAACAAGAAAGACAGGCTCGAACGGCTCACCATTCAGTAATGAGGCTACTATCAGCGTCCTCAAATCTTCTGTATCTACGGGCATGGTCGCGAGCTGCTCCTGATACATCTTTTGAGCTATCATCCTGGCAAGAGGTGTGATATTCATAGCGCCGATTTTGACTTTAGCTATGTGCAGGTTCAAAAACTCTCTTTCATCAATTTTTGGTTCCAGTACAGCAGTAGCGACAAATTCTGCACTCTTTATATCGGCTGTTGCCATCAATACGATGCCCTCGGGCATAAAGAGCACCACAGGAGCTGAAAGCATGATACCTTCGGACTCAGACGACCACCAGGCGATGGTTTCGTTTATTCCATCCTCCAGGACCATAAGTTCAAA
>CAYSLN010000067.1:0-11430 GCA_964431825.1 uncultured Pirellulales bacterium
GGGCCCACAATACTCATATCACCCTTCAATACATTAAACAATTGGGGCAGTTCATCAAGTGAATGTTCCCGCAGGAACTTCCCTATTCTCGTAAGCCTGAGGTCATCGCCGGATTTTGGGCTCGGCCCAAACGGGTCAACATCTGTCTTCATCGTTCGGAACTTATAGAAGATAAACGGCTTGCCTTTTTTCCCCGCCCTTTCCTGTTTGAATATAGCCGGTCCTTTGCTACCGAGTCTTATAGCTACAATTATAACAGCAAAGACCGGCAGCAGAATTATCACCGCCGGCAAAGAAATCAATAAATCAAAAATTCGCTTCAAGACTTTTCTCACTGGTCTTTATCCCCTGTCTCGGCCACATAGATATTGCTGATGATTCCATGGTTCTCAATTTGCCTGACAAGCTTGAATCCGTGCTTTATATAGAATTTATTTGCCGGCTCATTGTCTGCTCCAACAAGAACCTTGATTTTATCAATCCCTCTTTCCCGACACTGTTGAAAACCCCTGTTCAATAATTCAGCCGCCAATCCTTTTCGGCGCCCCTCCGGCACAACAACAACTGCCAGCAATTCAGCCAAAGGCAGATTCATTTTCTTTATCCTGGCAGGATAAAACAATGTCTCGAACACTTTTTTAATTCGCCCAGGGGAAAACATTCTGCCAGCCAATAAAAAAACAAAACGAATACCTTTTTTTCTAAATATGATGGACTTGTAAAGTGCGCCGAGACTTGAGGTAAACACTATGAATCCAGCTATACTACTATCCTGCTCCGCTACAAAACCGAAACTGTTCTCGTCTTGAGCAATCGCCTCATACAAAGATGTTACGAAATCCATTCCCAGCGAACTAATAAAGCCCGTGCTTATGCCCCGAATGTGCAATCCTGCTGCCTGAGACGCATGTTCAGGTAAAAGTTCTACAATCTTCAGACTATCTGTCATATTTCTTCACAAGCCGACTGAACCATTAGTCCACGATATTCTTATCAATGACCTCGCTGATAGTAGTAAACTCAAAATCATTTAGAAGCTTAACCAGCCTCTGAGCAACGGTATCTCAATTTCTAAGCTGCATTTTTGAAACTTTATTGCTTTTATATCTGGCATCATGGAAAAGGCTGGTGCACGACAATCGGATACTGGACAGCAGGTGATATCTTTAAGCAGTTTCTTGCTATCAATAATCCCTCTACGGAATTGTTCGTTATTGGGTTTAAAAGTCTGTGTGTGAGATCAGCCATGACTGGCACGAGAGATTATCCAGTCACTGAAGAAATTACTCCTAAAGCTCGCTCTGCCAATTTATCCCTGTCAAACTCCACTTTTGCAATTCGTCTGGCGTTTTGTCCCATCTTTAACACTTGGTTTCTATGTTCAACAAAATATAACGCCTTTTTGACAAATTCATCGAGGTTGCATAATTCACAGCCAAAGCCAGCTTCATTTTCTTCCAGGACTTCCCGCTGCCAGCCGGAATAATTCAGAAGCACCGGCTTCGCAGCACTTAACGAATCAAAGAATTTGTTGGCTGAATTGTGCTCTAATATCGGATACTCACCAATTATCATCAGTCCAACATCGACAGCAGCGTAGATTTCAGGTAGCTTTTGTTTGGGGACAGAAGGAAAAATGCCCACATTCGTCAAGTCCAATTCTTTGGCCTTGCTTTCCAGGGCTGGTTTATGACTTCCGTCACCCATCAGCACAAACATAATATTGTCGTATTCTTTGAGCCTAACAGCTGCATCAATGACAAAATCAAGATTATTTACCTTGCTCATTGCCCCCGCATGAAGAAAAACAAGTTTGCCGGCCCAGTCGTACTCCTTCCTGATAACAGCACTGTCAATATCAGAATGGAAAAATTCCGTATCGCAACTGTTGGGAATAACTTCGATTTCCTTATCTTCGCTTAGAACTTTTCGTACACCATCAGCCTGACCCGGCGACAAAGCAATAATGGAACTGCAACTTTTATATATCCGTCGTTCCAGCCATAATAGGGCTTTAATTAAAACTTTACTTCTGATAATACCCATTTCCATAGGCACCTCGGGCCACTGGTCACGAACCTCGAAAACAAAGGGCACACGCTTCAGCCGCTTCAGAATCATAGCGGGGATTCCGACTGTCAGCGGCGTACTTGTAGCGTATATCACGTCTACTTCTTTCGTCGCTAAGCCGGCATAAATGCTAAACAGGCAAAAGGACAAAAACGAAATCGCTCTCCGCAGATATGACAGTTTATTGCTGTAGATAGTACCTGCAACGATTACGTTTATCCCTTCAATACTTTGTCTCCGTATGAGTCCTTTAGCCGGCTCCAAACCACCAATGTCATAATAACCTGTTACCAATGTAACCTTGTGCCCAGCCTTTACCCATCGGCGGGCAAACTCATAGGAACGAGTGCCGGTACTGCCCTTCGGTGTAGCAAAATACTGATGAATATAAAGAATATGCACTTTTTTACGTATCTTCTTGCTTTATCATTTTCGCAGGGACGCCGCCGACAATGCAATTATCAGGAATGTCTTTGGTTACCACTGCTCCAGCCGCGACCACCGAACCTTTACCAATCGTTACTCCAATCGTTACAACAGTATGAGCACCCATCCATGAGCCGCGTCTAATTGTAATCCTACTTCTTTGAGACGGACCAAATCGGTATGAACCATCCTCTTTAGTGTGACTGCTGCTGGCCAGTACCGTAAAAGGTCCCAGCAGTACCCCATCTTCCAGTATTACTTCCCCCACTCCCTGAATCCAGCAATTATTGGCCATGAAAACATCATTTCCAATCTGAACTTTGCTGGTGAAGTTAATTATGGTCCCGCTGGCTATTTGAAAATTTCTACCGCACTTCTTAAAAGCAGGCCGGGCTAAAAATCCCCTCAAACGCAATATAGGAGTGAAATCTGGGAGCCAGCCGGTTATAATCATTATGAATCTAAACCACAGATATTTCAAAGTTCGAACCATTACTTTTCTCAAGTTTGGTTTTCCATAACATTCACCACCAAATCAACAAATCTATCTACGGTCATTTTACGCGCCGAGTGTAACCCATTTTTTATCAGCGAGCGACGTAGCTCGCCGTCATCGACGATGCGCTCAATCGCCCGGCTTAAAGCCCGAGGGTCTTTCGGAGGAACCAATAGTCCATCCTTGCCGTCAGTAACTGATGTGGGTATGCCGCCCACATTTGTCGCTATCAGAGGCAAACTGTTAGCACGGGCCTCTACCAAGACACGAGGCGTACCTTCTGATAGAGTCGGAAGTACAAGCAAATCTGCCTTTCTCAGATATTCAAACATTGGTTGTCCATACGTTACATAGCCAGCCCAATGCACCTTATCAGAAAGGCCATACTGATTAATCAGCAAATCTAACCGGGTTTTGTAAGCATGATATTTTCCATAAGTTCCGACCAGTACAAGTTCCCAGTCCTTATCTGTTTCCAATTTGCCAACTGCCTCTATCAGATACTCGACACCTTTTTCTGGACGAATAAAACCTATAAAAAGAATGCTTATCTTTTTACCCTGGCAGGTGTCTTCTCGCTCAAGAAATTCGTCTTCCTTTACTGTACTCGAGGCCGTAACTATTGTATGCGGTGATTTATAAATTTTGCCCAATTCTCTCCCATTACAAACAAACGCACCACCAACAAGCCTCCGCCCTAACTTCGTGAAAAACCTGTCCTGCAGCGCATACAGAACCGACAGCGCATCCATAAAGAAACCAGCACGCTTATGCGTCCTCAACAGCTTCACCGGATTGCCAACTATCCAGTGACAGGTACGCCTCCTGTAAAACCAAGACAGAAAATAAAGCACTCCCACATAAGCTGGCATCCCTCGGATAAACAAAACATCCGCCTGACAACAAACACGGTTGTACACTCTGGCAATACCAAAGAAACACTTCAAACTCGTAATAGCGCTGGTATAAAAAGGCTGCCTGATAACCTCAACATTATCCGCTTTCAGCCGATAGTCCCGTGACTCATCCGGAAAAGCATCTTTCAATGGAACACACAGAAATACTTTTTCGCACCGAGAAGACAGTTCATCTATAATTCGCCCAAATGACAAGTGAAAGTGCAGCTTTCCTCCATGATGGTACCCATCCATTGAACAGATAATACCGATTTTTTTGTTCAAACGTTTCATTTTCAATAATTCTTGGGCTAGGGTGATGGCAGATCAGACCCTATAGTTCCTTATGACTTCTTGAACTAAATAGGTTATTCCCCCAACAGTCCAATTGAATAAGCAGCTTTTTTACAGCCGTAAATTTTGCCAAGTTCCTTCAGGCAGTAATCCACAGAAAAGTGGCTATTCTTGACAATGTCGTAGGCCTTCTCGTGTGGAATTCGGCCTTTTGTTAGCGATTTGTCAACCGCTTTCGCCCAAACTTCCGCCGGAGATTTCAACGATAATCGAGTAAACAGTTCGGAGATTACAGTTGTGGCCTCTGTCGTAATATTGTCTGAACAGACCACCGGTAAACCTGCCGCAGCCGCCTCTACCAGAGTAACGGGCATACCCTCATACAAAGACGGAAAAAGCAACACGTCGAAAACATTCATAAGCAGCCTGGGTACATCGTCACGCATCCCTGCAAAAATCACTCGATTCTCAATAGCTAAACTTTTTGCCTTGGCCTCCAACTGCGGACGTAAATCTCCTTCTCCGGCAATAAAAAAATATGCCTCGGGTCGTATCTTTACTAACTCCGCTGCGATATCAAGAAAAAAAACATGGTTTTTCGCTCGTCGTAAATTCCCTACACTACCAATAACCTCGGCATCGGGCGGCAAACCCAGAGTCTCTTTATCAATCGATTTGTCCTGTTCAGGCGAAAATGCATCAAGCTCAGCAGAGCAATAAAGCACCTGGCATTTATCCACGTTTTGCCAATTATGGCCAAATAACGACTTCGCAGCTTCGCTCGCACACGCAAGACAATGGGTCGCATACCGGGAAATAAGCCTTTGCGTCCACCAATTGTACAAACGCCGATATAATGTTCTTTCTGGATGCCCGCTTTGGGTTGTGTGACTGTGAGCTATGCGAACAGGGACATTGCATTTGTAAGCAATCTTCAAAATAATCCCACTAAAGTTCCACACATGTGAGTGAACTACATCATATTTGTTCTGATGTAGTATTTCGCCAAAGCGCTTCTTAAATTTACCAAATGGTTTTAATTGGCATGGTATTACTTTTGAACCTAAAGATTCTATTTCACTCGTAAAAACGCCACGCTGTCCACTTAGAACGCAGAAATCCATAGCCATGGCATCACGGTCAATGTTCCTTAACAGACTCATCAACCAGGACTCAACCCCACCTCTGTCCATACGTGAAACCACATGTAAAATGCGCCTGGGTCTCTCGTGATGATTAGTCATGTGATTACTTCTCAACCAACACAGATTCTCACATTAATGCGGTATTTTATAATGTGCTAATACTGCGTAAGGTCAATATTTTCAGGGTGACATCGAGCACCTTATAATTGCTACGAGAGATAATCAATCTCTTCGCCGTATCTTCTTTTTCGCAACACGAACCAGAACACTAATAAGGTCGGTATGATTAAGGTTACATACATTGACAGGGCTGCACTGCTGGCAAACATAACATTATACAGCATTGGAACCCACATTATAGCGTACATAGGAGACCTCATGTAAATGAGATGATCCAGGCCTCTAACCAGAAGGCCGAGCGGGATAAATAGCAGCAATCCTAAGTAACCAAAGTTCAATAAGAACTCCTCAAAATAGCCCACGCCATAGCCCCATCTGAAATTTCGCACCCACTCGACTACATCTCGGCCGTAGACAGCAGAGGTAAAGTACTGTGGAGTCGTCCAGCCTTTAGAAGTCAAAATGCGTCGTGGAATGTACGCTGTTACCAGCCAGATAAAAGAGTTGCCCCGGTGGGGCATGATATTGTTGTGGGTCAACTCTGACTCGGCAATCGTCCAGCTCAATGTGTGATCACGAGATAAGTCACCACGTATATAGCCCACGTAACCCGCCTCCGACTGGGTCGCCACCCCAGGGGCCTTACCAAAACCTATATATAGAAAGAAGAAAATCAAAGCGACTGGAACCGTTATAAGGAGCACTTTTTTACTGCCTTTATGCAATAAATGAAAGAAACCCAGCCCGATCAGAAGCAGCAGCAATATAGAACGTTTGCCGTCAAGATAGCAATTGATTAACATGAGGAATGTCGCCAGATAGCTTGAAGCCGTCCAGGAACGGCCTTTTAAATAATATTGACTAAAACGAATAAACAGGTAGCAAGCCAGAGCAAACCTGGCGGCGTACTGCACCAAGGCGTAAACAAAACTGCCAAACGGACTAAAAAAGATACCTCGTGGGACTGCGCCCGCATATATCAGATACGCGTTCTTTTCCGGTGCTAAAAGAAGCACAATAAGAATCGGCAGTAGAAGCCCGGGCCAGCAAAGCCACGATAAACCCTGAACTCGTGCCAATTCAATGTCCGCCAAATGCCAGGAAAATTCCTCAGCTCTACCGGCTGGACCACGGATTGAAGTCAGCCACAGCAAAAATACGCCTACCAGAAGCACCAGATTATATTTCACTCGTACCTCGGGGTTCGCTAATGCACTGGCAAATGCGTAAGTGTGCTCAACCGGAATTATATACCTGTACAAAAGGGGCATCCCATACACAATGAAAATCGCAATATATAACAAACCCGCTGAGCTCGGCTTTTTAGCATGCAAAATGCGCCACATATGATACACTGCGATAACGAATAAGGTAACGAACGTGAATGTCTCTAAAAAAATTATCATTTTTGGTATTCTCCTACTTGCTTAACCAACGACAAAACTAATACGCCTGTCTATTCTTTTTTATAACTACGTTTGCAATCGTAGCCATACTTAATGTTCGTACAAAATTGGCAATTAACAGCGTCCAGGCCCCGCCAATCAGTCCATAACGTGGAATCAAAAAGTATGCGCTGGTTATCCCAACCAAAACCACCAGCGCATTCTGCGGCATTTGAATCTTAAAGTATCTTGCAGCGGTAATGGCATAACCGAACATAGACCCAATAAATGCAACTGCGCAAGAAATGAGCAGCCAAATAAAAACATTGTAGTATTCACTATACTCTTGTGTATAAATCAGTCCTAAAAACCACTTTCCGAAAAACACCCCCAGGCCAATCAGCACTATCCCCATAACCAACCCGACAAGAACCATCTTCCACATCAATATCTTAAAAGCTCGACGATTAGATATATAATATTTTGCCAGACGGGCAACTGCAGATTGTCCAACTGCCATAACAATCATTTGACCTACTACGGCTACATAGCTGACAGCTGCAAAGTAGCCCAACATAGCTTTACCAAGGTTAGCCTCGATAAAATATTTTGGAATATTACCTTGAAGATAAATAAGCCCCATTACAACTCCCAACGGGGCGGCGATTTTTGTTAAGCCCCATAGATTTTTAAGAAGGAATTGCGTCTTCACTTGTTCGAATGCCTTTGCTTTAGGCACATCGTAAATCAGGAGTATAAAGAGCCAGCAAACTCCCAGCGCCAGGACCCCCCAAATCACACTCCGCGTCCACCATACAACCACAATCAGTAAAAACAGACTGGTTAGCCCCTTTGCAATCATGCTTTTGGCAATTATATCCATACGCATGTTCTTTTGGAACAGGCCATAAATGATGTCGCTAATTGACTCAATTGTTTTTGCGCATGCAATCAGCGTTATCGCAATCATAGTATAGAACTCGCCATAAAACAATGCTGCAATAGCCACCGAGGCCGTAAGTATAACTACGCCGCCCAATAACCTCAGAGTAAAATAATCTCCAAAGGTATAAAGGCCCTTGGCGTCTGTCGCCTGTACACTTCTAAGATGTAACTGCGCGAACATAACGATGGGGACAACTATCGCCAACCCAAGGGCAAATTTCCCAACCTCGCTGGCACTGATGAACTTGGTAAACACCATAAAAATGCCCCATTGGCAACCCCTGTAAACAACGTTGCCGAATAACGTGTAAGAAAAATCCTGTCTTAGAGTATTCACTCTCGACCTTTCTTCACTATGTATTAAGTGCCTAAAAAAACCATATTCTGTTCGGGCAACTTTATTCATTCTTTTAAAACGCCGTTCTCGTCCTAACGAGGTAAAGGATTAATAGTAAGGCCATGACTTTCAGCGCCTGAAAATAAGTCTACCTTTTCTTCGGATAGATTACGCACATAAACAGTCCCTTTGACATTTAAAGCACCGGAGCTTTGCTCGTATGGTCGGAGCATAAAAGAAGGGAGATTTTTATCATTGTAAACGTAGCAGTCGGCAAACTCGATACCGCCTGCTTCCTGAGATGATCCTTGCCTGTTTATCCGTACGAAAATCGGCACGTCAAACCCTGTTTGCGGGTACACAGGCTTAGTAACGGCATTCACAATATTACAAGCCGCAAAACGTAAGTCAAAGCTGTTTGTTTTACTTACCACCCAAATCCCCGCTGATTGTGTGTTTTCGCCTGTAATGTTCCTGAATTCCACCAGACCTTTAGGCCCAACGCTGTTATTTGAGAGCACTTGAACGCCCCACTTGCAGCCAGTAACATAACAATTATAAAAAAGTACTGATATATCACTTGACGTTGAGTTGAGCTTGTGCAACCCAATGACAAAGCCGGGGCCTTCGTTATTTTCGGAAATACAATTGCTAACAACTATTTTAGCAAGCTTACCATCGCTATTATTCGGCTCAAGGTCTACGCCTGCTCCTGGTGAATGACCGGAGGTATTTTTGAATATACAATTATCGATGCGGAGATTTTCCGCGCTTGTCACGCTTATACCCTGACGGTAATTGTTGTCAAAAACACAATCTTTAATTAGTATATCTTTGCACGGCTGTTTTTTGTCTGTGCCTGCTCCCAAATAAATGCCATCACCACCACTATCGCGCAATGTTAGCCCCAGCACTTCGACATTGGTACAACCTGCCAGAACAACGACCATCCGCCACTGGCCCTTTTCATAGTCAGGTGTTAGATAGTCTTTTTTTTGCATTTTCAACGTGGCTCCATAGCCTCGTAAAGTGATATTATGCTTATCCACTGCTTTGAAAAGGCTATCGCCGGTAGCCTTGAACTCGCCTTTTTTTGCCGTTATGACTACACCGGGCTCAAAGACTATCTCCAGGTCACTTCTAAGTTTTAAGGGTCGTACAATCCAGTCCTTTCCCATATAGGGCACGATAACAGTACCGGCCCCGGAGTCTATTGCTTCCTGCAGAACAGCGGTTGAATCACTTTCATTAAATCCCCACCACGCCGCATTAGCTACGGGGCGTTTTCCGCTTAGGACGTCTTTTACTGCGGCAGGGTTTTTGTAATTACCTATTAGTTCCTGCTGCTCCATCCCATAAGCTGAATATATTGCGCAGCTCACGAAGATACAGGCTAATAATGTGGTCCGTGTAAAAAACATTAGCTTCCGCAAAAGACAATCGGTTACAGAGTAACAGTAATATCGCTGCGCCCGTAGCTTTCCCGAATATTCAGCCGGTCAAAAACAAAATAGACAGCATCGTAAGGGACTACTTTCGTACTATCTCTCATATCGGCGAATTGCTTGGTACACTTCACACCGGGCGGTAATTTTATCGATTCTCCGGGCCGCCTTGCAGTCCTATAATATCAGGGCTTTGCAGCCACTCCTCACCTTTTTGCCATCTTATAACAGCTCCTCAGGCTTCTACGCCTTTTGTCTGTTCGCCATCAAGGTATCCCTCATTGCACCGCTGACAAAGCACACTTCTTCCGAGCAAATACCTTCCTCTTTAAGATTATCAACTCCTAAAACCGTTATGGTACAATCCTCCTCGCAGGTACCGTTACGCACAAGCCTGTAATGGCGGCAGTGCCGTGTGCCCAATCAACCCAAAAAACTGATGAGCTTCTCCGCCACGAAATCTTTCATCTCGTCCGTCAGTTCGGGATAGATTGGTAAGGCCAGAACCTCCTCTGCAGCCCTCTCCGTTTCAGGAAAATCACCTCTCACATAACCCAGGTACTCGAAACATTCCTGTAAATGTGCAGGTACAGGATAATATATCTCGCAGCCAATATTATTGTTCCGCAGATGTGCCACAGCTTCATCCCGCCTTGGCACACGGACCACATACTGGTTATAAATTGTCTTACAATCATCTCTGACATAAGGGGCCTGAACAACAGTACCAGCAAACTTCCCGTCATAATAAGCCGCATTGCGACGTCGTGCCTCAGACCACCCATCGAGATACGGCAGCTTAACCAAAAGTGCCGCCGCCTGGATAGGGTCAAGGCGAAAATTAGCACCAACATATTTGTGGTAGTATTTCGTCTTACTACCATGGTCGCGCATAATAATAAGCTGCTCACAAAGTTGCTGGTCATTGGTAACAACCATACCTCCGTCTCCGATGCCGCCCAGGTTTTTACTCGGGAAGAAGCTGAAGCACCCCGCCGTTCCTACGCTGCCTGCCTTCCTGCCCTTGTACGTGCTCGAAATCGACTGGGCCGCATCCTCAATAACCGCAAGCTTGTGTTTGTTCGCAATTTCCATAATCGGGTCCATGTCGGCCATCTGACCAAATAAATGGACCGGCATAATTGCCTTTGTCTTTTCAGTAACCACCGACTCGATAAGCTTCGCGTCGATATTGAAAGTTCGCGGCTCAATATCCACAAACACCGGCGTTGCACCAACTCTGGCAATACAACCCACCGTAGCAAAAAATGTAAACGGCGTTGTAATAACTTCGTCCCCGGCACCAATTCTCAAACTCATCAAACTATTCAGGATTGCATCTGTGCCGCTGGAGACACCGACCGCATATTTACAGCCGCTCAAGGCAGCTACTTTTTCTTCCAGCTCAACAACTTTTGGTCCACCTATACACCTCTGGGACTCGAGCACCTCGGAAACGGCTGCCAGAATCTCGTCCTTTATCGTCGCGTACTGTGCCTTCAAATCCAACAGAGGTACCTGCATAGCTACTTCCTTCACTACTGTAACCGCTTGTTTATCGTTTCTTGAGACCATAATAAGTAGCCCATTAGTCTATCTGCTTTTCTCGCTTTTTTCAAGCACTTTCCATAAAACACCCGCTGGAAGTAAGTCATAATTATCAATTATAAACGCCGGACAATACCGTTCTCTCGCTGAAACAACGTAAACTTCCCTGTCCTTCAGCAACTGCCCAATACTCTGCTCGTCAAGCCTCGGTGCATTTTTGCCACTCACAAAGCCTGACACAATCTTCACATCCGGCCGTTTCCCACAAACTTCCTGGACATACAAAAGCGGACCAACAGTAGTGTTGTCGGCATAAATGACCG
>CAYSLN010000068.1:0-11277 GCA_964431825.1 uncultured Pirellulales bacterium
AATTTTGCTTGAAAAACGGGCCATCTCTGGTATAATATTGAATGTGCTCAGATAGCACACGTTAGTCCCCGGCGGGACACAATGGCGGAGAACCGCAAGTCACAGCGTAAGTTGTCCAGGTCAAATATAATCACAAGCTAACGTCTATTAAGGATTAACGAACTATGAACTATTTGCCATTTACCGGTAACCAATCACCATACGGGCGACGAGTCACGAGCGACGAGCGACGAATATATGCAAAACAAAGCCAATTTCTGAAATAGCTAAATGAACGTAAGTGCTGCTATAACAATAAACTATGAACGAAAAAACAATGAACTATGACAATAAAAACAAACCCAAACAAAGCCAATTTCAAAGTGACCTTGCAAAAATTGGTCACCATGAGTTGATTAGAAAGCTCACAAGGCTATACTGACTGAATATGTCTGACAAAACGAAAACGAATGATTTTGAATGCATTGTTATAGGGGCAGGCCACGCCGGTGTCGAAGCTGCTCATGCAGCTGCTAAGATCGGTGCAAAAACAGCCCTTATAACCATTAGCAGAGACACAATAGCCAGGATGAGTTGCAACCCCGCTGTCGGTGGTCTTGCCAAGGGCCAGATTGCGCGCGAGGTCGATGCGCTGGGGGGGCTTATGGGCCTGGCGACTGACGCAACAGGAATACAGTTTCGACTGCTGAACCGTTCGAAGGGCCCGGCTGTACAGGCTCCAAGAGCACAGACCGACAAATACAAATACAAAGATTATATTCGTATGCAACTTGAACAGACTGCGAACTTGACGATAGTTGAAGCAATGGTATCGCAGATTATAACTTCGAAAGATAGTGTGCAGGCGGTACGTTGCAGTAATGGTATGAAATACAACGCTCCGACAGTGATTCTAACCACAGGGACATTTCTTCGTGGCTTAATGCACATAGGGCCGCAGCAGTTCGAAGGAGGACGACTCGATGAACCGGCGGCCGTTGATCTTTCGAAGAGTCTGGAACAGATTGGATTGAAACTTGAAAGACTCAAAACCGGTACGCCGGCCAGACTGGATGCAGCGACAGTGAATCTGGAAAAACTTGAGGTCCATCGCGGAGATGAAGAACCAACACCTTTTTCGTTTATGACAGGGCGAATTAACCGTCCGCAAATTCCCTGTTGGATAACTTATACAAATGAGAAAATTCATCGGCTAATCCGTGACAATTTACACCGGGCCCCGCTTTATTGCGGTCAAATTACATCCATAGGGCCGCGATATTGCCCCAGCATTGAAACAAAAATTATACGTTTCGCGGACAAGGACAGGCATCAGGTATTTCTGGAGCCTGAGGACGAAGAGAAATCAACCATTTACTGCAACGGTATCAGTACTTCTCTGCCGATGGACGTGCAGGAGCAAATGCTGAAGTTATTACCCGGAACCGAAAATGCTCGGATAGTTCATTATGGTTATGCAATTGAATACGATTATTGTCCGCCGATTCAACTACAGCCTAGTTTAGAGACCAGGAAGATATCGGGACTCTTTCTGGCGGGGCAGATAAACGGGACCAGCGGATATGAAGAGGCGGCGGGACAGGGAATTATAGCGGGTATAAACGCAACCAGGAAATTACAGGGCAAAGAGCCGATTGTCCTGGGTAGAGACCAGGCATATATCGGGGTGTTAATAGACGACTTGCTCACAAAAGGCATTGACGAGCCATACAGAATGTTTACATCGCGGGCCGAGTATCGCTTGGCACTGCGTGCGGATAATGCGGATCGCAGGCTGACGGAAATCGGAAAGTCGGTCGGGCTCGTAGACCAGCAGCGGTATAAAAAATTCAAAAGCAAGGTTCAGAGTATCGATAGACTTAAAAGTCATCTGACAAACACTCGGTCTGATGGCACAAGTTTATGGGAGCAGCTCCGACAGTCAAACGGTACCGGCGCAAAAAAACTGGCTGAGAATCCTGATATTAAAAATATCAGTGGTGGTGAAGATGTGTTACAGGCGATAATTATCGATGCAAAGTACGAGGGTTACTTAGCTAAACAGCAGCGCCTTGTGGCCGGTCTCAGAACCCTCGAGCACAAGAGTTTACCACCGAGTTTGGATTATAACAGCATCTTACATCTTCGGGCAGAATCGAAAGAGAAGTTAACGGTTTTTAAGCCCGCCACTTTGGGACAAGCAAGCCGAATAAGCGGCATAACCCCGGCTGACATTACGGTGATTCAGATACATTTAAAAAAGTTTTTGTCACCGGAACAAACGACTACACCCCGGGCAAAGCTAAAACCAGATATCGAAGGTAATGAATAAACTATTTTGTAATATCTACAATAGTCAGGCAGCACGGCATGAGCCGAAATTCAAGCTCTGGCGGTCAGCAGGATTAATGCTTACGTACAAATGCAGCTGTGCTTGTGAATTTTGCTATTACAACTGCTCGCCCGAGAAGGGCGGTCTTATGTCCATAGGTACAGCCGTAGGTGCTTGGCAGTCCCTGAAAAATCTCACTGGTGACACCGCTAAAGTCCACATCACTGGTGGCGAGCCATTTCTCTACTGGGAGCACCTACAGGAAATACTAAAAGAGGCAAAAAAGCAAAACCTCGGCAAAGTTGATTTGATAGAGACGAACGGCTACTGGGCTACAAGCGAAAATGTTATAAGACAGCGATTAAACTGGCTCAATGAATTTGGAATGCATCGATTAAAAATCAGCACCGACCCATTTCATCAGGAATACGTTGATACAGAGCCGCTACAAAGATTGGCAGATATTGCAGCCGATGTTCTTGGTTCCGATCGTGTGTTGGTGCGATGGCGAAAGTACCTGGAAAACCCCGTCCCAATGAAAGGTTTTTCCATAGCCGAACGCAGACGGCATTATATAGCTGCTATGAACGAATACCCTTGTCGCTTTACTGGTCGCGCAGCCGAAGAACTGGCTGAGCTGGTTGCCTCAACGCCAATGGAGGCCTTCGCTTCTGTGAATTGCAAATCGGACCTGCTCGCTGCGAAAGGTGTACACATCGACCCGTTTGGTAATGTTTTTAGCGGCACGTGCAGCGGCATTATTATCGGGAATGTAAACCTAACTGCACTTGAGGATATCTGGAAGCAGTTCCATCCGGAACGGAGTGAATTTATCCAGACAGTCTTTGAACTTGGTCCCTGCGGATTGTTCGATAAGGCTGCTAAGCTGGGCTATAAAAAATCAAAGGCCTATGCAACCAAGTGCCATCTTTGTACCAGTGTCCGACAGTTTTTCTTTGATAAAGGTATCGAAAAATCAATAATTGGTCCTGCAGATTGTTACTTTGAAGCTGCGCATAACAAAGTAGTTTTATAATGCAGGGACCACAACCTACACTCAAGTAGCCGGATGCGCTACTGAGAAAACATCACTTCTACTTGATCCTCTTTCTGTTGCCGAGTGAATCAAGGGTCAGCCAAACATAAAAAGTATCTATTGAGGCCTTCGGCCACAAAATGTACAGGAGGGACCTGAAAACATCACAAGATCCGCAGAAAATAACGGAAAAAGGATAAGACCGTAACAAAACGGTAACATTTGCCTGCGATAATTATTATTGTTATGACAACTGTTTTTTTGTTAATCTATTTTTTGAAAGGGACAATATCATGGAAATTTTGAAAAAAATAACAGTCATCTTTCTACTGACTGTTGTCCTGCTTAACTCAGCTGCTCTGGCTAAATCGGCGCGTGAGTTATTGCAGGAGGGTCTGTACGCCGAGGATGTTGACGGCGACCTCGATGCAGCCATCAGAATCTATGAGCAGGTAATTGCTGATAGGTCTGCTCATAGGTCTGACATTGCTCAGGCAATGTATCGGCAGGGTATGTGCTATCTTAAAAAGCGAGATGAGCAGCAGGCTAAGGTGATTTTTGGACAGTTGGTTGCAAAGTATGATGACCAGACCAAAATCATCAGTAAGGTTAAACCTATGCTGGAAGAGCTGAGCAATGCCGACCCGGCGGCTCTGATGCCGCCTGAGACCTTGCTCTATATGGAACTTGGCAGTCTGGGCAAGCAGATTGAAACTATTCTTAATATGCTCAAGGGGACTCCTTTTGAAAATCCTCTTGCTGTGATTGGAGGCCAAGGAGGCTCGCAAGGCCAATGGGGTTCCGGAGAGAAGTCACCTGAAGATATGTTAGCAGCGCTTTTGAATCCAAGCATGATGGCTGAATTCAAGAAGATAAGGGGGATGGGAGTAGGTGTTACCGGCATTGCTCAAAACAATCCACCTTTCATAGTGGTGCTGTTCCCTGGAAAGAGCGATGCCCTGCGAGGTATAATCTTAGCGGGATTAGGTATGATAGGAAAGCCGGCTGATCCTATTGAAGATATGCAAACCTACATAATTGGAGATAGCCCGCGTATTAGCGCTGCCTATGATGATAGTGTGATAATTGTTGCACATCCCCGGGAACAACTGGAATCGTGTATCAGGAGATACAAAGGTATTGAGAGCGGGCCAACACTTGCTTCGCAGAACAAGACGTTTTCCAGGATAAGTCGGAAAAACCGACAGGAAAATGCTGTAACGGTCTGGGTGGATGTTGACAATGTATTCGCTGGCATCAAAAAACAGTTTCCTGATGGGGAAATACCTCAGGAAATGCTCTGGGCCGACGGTATTGTTGATTTTGGTGATATTGAGGATGTAGTTGCTTATCTATCTATCGAAGAGACCGGCATCGTGGCCGAGACAAACATAGCATTTAAGGATGGGCACCACTGTCTTGCATACGACCTGATTCGTACTCCCAATATTAGCAAGGCCGGCTTTGAGGCGGTACCTCCCGAAGCGATTGCTATTGTAAGCTTTGCATTGGGTCAGCCAGATGGGACTCAGGCCAAGGAAGTCAGCAAAGGGCTTAAAAATGTAACCGGACTTGACATCGGCCGAGAAATTTTTGCTAACATTGAACAGGTCACATTGTTCGCATTACCCTCTGATAGAGCCTTTGAAGGTCCGATTCCCTTTCTTTCTAACTGTGTTGGCCTGGCAGTCACAAGCCACAACCCACAGCAGACACGTCAGATTCTTACAACACTGCTTGGAACAGCTAGCTTGTTTGCTGGAGACCAACAGGCTGGCCAGGTGGACGCAACCTCTGTCAAATACCAGATTGGTGTACTTGACGACCAGAAACTCTATTGCTATATGAACCAGGTAAATGAGGCAACGGTGTTGTCATTGAGCGGCGACATTACAGATGCTTCCATAGCTGCAATTAAAAAACGTGAATCTGCCTGCACTGCAGGTCCATTGAAAGATTCTATAAGCAAACTCTCACCAACTACAAGCAAGCTGGTTCTTATTAATATTGGCGGAGCTGTTCGCGTAGCTACTCCTGCGATAATTGAGCCTTTTGTGGAGGATTCACAACGTGATAGTCTCCAGCAGGCTCTCACTCAGCTCGCTGAGGCCAGCGACCAAACGATGATTGAGCTTTGCACCGATGAACAACTTAATAACTTTACCCTGCGCTCGGCTATAAGTGGCCTACCACCTGTGAACCAGGTTTTTGGACCAGCTATGGAAATTTCACAAATCTTAGGTCAAGCCAAAGCTGAAGCCGGAGGCTGGGGAAGAAAACCGGTAGCTGCCGCCAATATCAAAGAGGCCAGTCAGGCTCCGGTGATAGACGCAACAGCAGAAGACCTCTGGTCTACCGCTAAGAAGTATAAGCTCGAAAACGTGATATATTCACCTATCTCATCCAATGAGGACTTCTCAGCTTACTACAAGGTTATGTGGGACAAAGACAATCTGTACATGCTGGTTGATGTGACTGATGATGAACTTACGAACGACTCGGGCCCAGAGCAGTGGTACCTAGATGACTGTATCGAGGTTTTTATCGATGCTGACAATAGTAAGTCGGACGACTTTGACGAGAATGACTACCAATATCACTTCGACTGGGACCAAAGCAATCCTGCGATGGATGAGGAAGAGCACGGCAAGACGGAGGATGTCGACTTTGCCATGGTAACAACAGAAAAAGGATATCGTACTGAGATCAAGTTTCCATGGTCAACCTTGGGAACAAAACCGTTCGCAGGGGCATCAATAGGTTTAGAAGTTCATGTCAATGATGACGATGGAGGTGACCGAACCAAGCTGGCCTGGAAAGGCACAAAAGATGTCGCCTATGGAGACCCGCAAACCTGGGGGACAGCCGAGTTAGCGGGTCTTGTAGGCTGGTGGAAGTTTGATGAGGAAGAAGGGTCCACAGCTGCTGATAGTTCCGGAAATGGCAATAAAGGCACGTTAAAGGGCGACCCTGTATGGCAGCCTTCTGCCGGTATGCTCGACGGCGCACTTTTATTTGATGGTGATGGTGATTGTGTCCAGATTGAAAATGAGTCGAGCTTCGATGTCACCAGCCAGATTACAATATCTGCGTGGGTTAATATTTCTTCTGTTCCTGCAGAATGGACAGCTATTGTTACAAAGGGAGACTCTGCGTGGAGGCTTTCCACTGAATCTGCAGAAAACGGTTTTCACTTTGCTATTGGTGGCGATACCTTGCTCAATGGACAGAGAAGAGTTGGCGCAAACGAATGGCATCACGTTGTTGGAGTATATGATGGTGAGCAAATGCTCATCTATATAGATGGCAAGCTTGATGTGTCAAGGCCATGGGATGGTGGTATCGAGAGCAATGACTATCCTGTTTGTATTGGCGAAAATGCCGAACAAACAGGACGTTTCTGGCATGGCCTCATCGATGATGTTCGGATTTACAACTACGCTCTTGCTAAAGCAGAGGTTGAAGCAATTTACAATGAAGGTGAACAAAAATAGCAGATGACAGTAAAAGGCAAAACAGGTGCCGGTTATGATCAGATGCGGTGGGTAGTATTGCTGCTCGGGATAGCGGTGATACTGCCCACCGTGTGTTTGCTTTGGTTTATGAGCCAGGCGGTTAAAAACGAACGTTTGGCGGTTAAGCAAAAACTAACCGATGTTTACGAACAGCGGATAGAGAAACTAAGCAGTAGAGTTAATGAGCTTTGGTCGTCCCGAGTAGATGTGCTCGAACAGCAGGCGGCAATAGATCGTCAGTCTGTTGAAATGTTTGGGCTGCTTGTCGGGCGGGAAGATGGGACCGGTGGCTCAAAGATATGTGATTCGATTATTATCTTCGATAGTAACAGAAAGCTGATTTATCCGGTAACTGGGGATGGCGAACGTTCGGACGAAGTTTCGGAGGAATTCAACAAGGCGTGGGATGTTGAATTTGTTCAAGAGGATCTTGGCAGAGCAATAGAATTGTATAAGCAAATCGCCGACTCTCACTACGGTGATTATCTTCATTACTCTGCTTTAATAGGCGAAGTTCGTTGCTTAAGAAAGTTGGGAGAAATTGAAAAGGCCATTTCTCTGTGCCGGAAGATAGCTTATGGGCAGAATCCAGAAGATATAAGGCCGTCTTTCGTATCCCTGATCGCCCGAGCAAGAATCTTACTTGTAGAGATGAAGAGTGAAACCGCAGGTGGCCTCGAGCGGTCCGATTTGCGCAATTTAATAGGTTCTGCTGTCAATTATGCTCCCCGTAATAGTTACATTTTTTTGCCGATGACTTCGCAGACAAGAAATTTTCTTTTGCGTAAAGCACTTGAGATTGTTGAACAAAGCGAGTGGGCTGAAGAGCTTAAATCGGAAGTATCGAGAGCGCAAGAGTTGTTTCTGGCCGAAGAACTGGCTGCCACTGTTCTTGAGAGGTATTATACCGGGTCGGTTTCGCAACCGTGGTCTGAAGATGATGCACTTAAAATGGTATCATTACTGCGTGTGGCGCTGGACACAACCGAAGAAGTTGGGTGGAACTGGGCGGAACAACTGAAACGGCAAATATCTGCTATATTAGAGTTGTCTGAAGCCGGAAAAGGAACTGCTACCGGATTCGACCGGCCTGCATTTACCATGCCATTTGATTCCTGGCCCGAAGACAGCCTACGCAGGCTGGAATTACCACAAGAAGTCTATGGGATGTATCACAACTTCGGTGACAGGACATACTTATTGTTACAGAAAGCAGAAAAGTTCGATTCTGACTTCGATTTAGGTGGAGATGTTTTCGAAGAGTCTGACATTTCTTACAGAATAATAGACAATTTTGGGATGTATGCCTGCGGTTTGGAAAATCCGGAAAAAACAGCTTTTCTGAAAGCGCCGCTGGGAAAGTTTTTTCCAAGTTGGCAAATTGAAGTTCATTTTAAGGATATTGATATATTTGAAAGGATGGCTGGCAAACAAGCTGTTTTGTATATGTGGACCGGATTGCTTGCTATCACGGTAATTGCTGCAGCAGGATTGATGGCTGGGAGGGTTGTAGGAAGACAAATAAAGACAAATAAATTGAAAAACGATTTTATTGCTACTGTTTCACACGAACTGAAAACGCCATTGGCCTCAATGCGTGTATTAGTAGATACCCTTTTAGAAGGCAACTATAAGGACCAGAAACAAGTCACTGAATACCTGCAGTTGACTTCGAAAGAAAACGAAAGACTTAGCAGGTTGATTGATAATTTCCTCAGCTTTTCAAGGATGGAACGGAACAAGCAGGCTTTCAAGATGGTCAGGACAAGCCCGGCTGAAATTGCCCATGCCGCCATGGAGGCGGTTAAGACTAAATTTGGCCGGGGCCAATGTGAGTTTGAGGTAAATATCGGCCAAGATTTACCGGATGTTTTCGCTGACCATGATGCAATGGTTACGGTGCTTGTGAATCTACTGGACAATGCATACAAGTATTCTTATGATGATAAGAAAATTGAGATGAACGCTTTTAGCAAAGATGATTCGGTTTATTTTTGTGTTTGCGATAAAGGCATAGGTATGTCGCGCCGAGCCGCCAGAAGGATATTTAAGAGGTTCTACCGGGCGGATCAAAGTCTTGCCCGGCACACCGAAGGCTGTGGATTGGGTCTTAGTATCGCTAAATTCATCGTTGATGCCCATAAAGGTACAATTTCCGTTGACAGTAGACTTGGCGAAGGAAGCACCTTCACAGTGAGATTGCCAGCTTGCAGTTAAGCCCAAACGGAAAAGGTTTACTTAATGAAAAATGTGCTGATTATTGAAGACAATTCTACCATGTTGCGGGGCTTGAAGGATAACTTCGAGTTGAAGGGCTATCGTGTCAATACCGCCCAGGATGGTGAACAGGGTCTCGATGCAGCATTGGCCGAAGACCCTGACCTGATTATACTCGATATTATATTGCCAAAAATCAACGGTTATGAAGTATGCAGCCAGATTCGTAAAAAGAATCTCGATATGCCCATAATCATGATTACTGCCAAGGACCAGGAATCCGACGTTATATTTGGACTCAATCTTGGAGCGGATGACTACGTGACCAAGCCGTTCAGTATAAAAGAGCTATTGGCCCGGGCCGAAGCGTTTATGCGACGCAGAACAACAAAGGAGCCTGCTGTTTATGAATTTGGCAGTTGTCAGCTTGATATTGCGGCAGGTACTCTCACACGCGATGGCAGGGAAGTTAAACTTACCCCTGGGGAATTTAAGATGCTGCATTTGTTCCTTAGAAGGGCCGGATGCACCCTGACATGCGACGAAATACGCAACACCGTCTGGGGTTATTCCCACTTTATTACTTTACATGACATTAAAAATACCGTCACTACACTGAGGAACAAAGTTGAGCCTGACCCGAATAATCCGACTTTTATTCACACCGTAGAAGTAATTGGTTACAAATTTGAACTACCAGAACCTGATGGAAACCATACTGATAGTTGAAGATGATGCTACAATGCTGCGGGGCTTGAAGGACAACTTCGAGTTCAAAGGTTACCATGTGGTAACTGCAGCTGATGGTGAGGAGGGTTTAAATGCCGCTCTTGATAAAAAGCCTGACCTGATTGTTCTCGATATTATGCTGCCGAAGATAAATGGCTATGAAATATGCAGACTAATCCGCAAGGAAAACCTTGAAATGCCTATAATAATGCTGACTGCCAAGGGTGAGGAGTCGGATATTATACTTGGTCTGAATCTTGGCGCCGACGATTATGTAACAAAGCCGTTCAGTATAAAGGAACTTCTTGCCCGTGCAGCGGCATTACTGAGACGAAGCAAACAAGCCAAACAGGACATTTACGAATTTGCCGATTGCAGGATCGATATCCCAGCCAGAAAGCTGACACGCCAAGGAATCGAAATTAAACTCTCACCGAAAGAGTTTAAGCTGTTGGAGCTTTTTGTCACGAGGCCCGGACGGGCGCTTACGCGTGATGAAATTCTCAATAGAGTCTGGGGTTACGATTCATTTACGGGACATCGGAGCATCGACCGGTTTGTCAATACGTTGAGAAACAAAATAGAACCTGACCCACACAATCCGATTCTTATCCACACTATAAGGGAAATCGGCTACAAGTTCGAGCTTAGTGAGCAGGTATAAGTCAAAAATATCTGATAAGCATGAATTCTGCTGATTATGTCGAGACAAAAAATTTGACGAAGGTCTACTCATCCGGCAGGGTTCCGGTTGCTGCTCTGAAGGATGTGACTTTATCTGTCAAAGAAGGGGAATTTGTAGGGGTAACAGGGCCTTCCGGTTCGGGCAAATCCACTTTGATGAATCTCCTGGGCGGGTTGGACAGGCCCTCTTCAGGAAGTATCAAAGTCGAGGGCAAATTCATCTCTGAATTGGACAAGGAGCAGCTTGCTTTTTACCGGCGCTACCAGGTCGGCATGGTCTTCCAGTCATTTAACATTATTTCCTCTTACACCGCTCTCGAAAACGTGGCTTTTCCATTACTTTTTGTCGGCGTGGCTAAAAAGCAAAGATACCGCCTGGCGGAGGAAATGTTGAGAATAGTGGGTCTATATCCCAGGAAGGACCACCGACCATCTGAGCTTTCCGGCGGGGAACAGCAAAGAGTGGCCATCGCCCGTGCCCTTATCAATCAGCCAAAAATCCTGCTTGTAGATGAACCGACCGGCACCTGGACAGCAAAACTTCAAGCCAGATTGTACAGACACTGTCAGACTTGAACAAAAATCAGGGCTTAACTGTGTTGATGATATCTCATGAGGAGTCTCTGCTGGCCGAGTTCACTGATAATATTATCCGTCTCCGGGACGGAGAAGTTATTGAACGGGAAAAAATTAAGTAAACTGCCGATGAGAATCTATGATTACATCGAACAATCTTTTTCCAATCTGCGGAAGAAGAAGCTGCGTACGTTCCTGACTACGTTTGG
>CAYSLN010000069.1:0-8667 GCA_964431825.1 uncultured Pirellulales bacterium
TTTAGAATTCGGGATTTGCGCAACAAAGTTCTTTTTACTATTGCGCTGCTAGTTATATACAGGATTGGTTTTCATATTCCCAATCCGGGCTTTGACCAGTCTAAGATAACCGCTGCAGTCCAAACAAGAGATACAGAAAGTCCCTTAGGTAGGGCTGCTGAATATATTCAGATAATCACGGGCGGAACCTTAAGCAGAAGCAGTTTGTTTGGCCTGGGAATTATGCCCTATATTACCGCTTCGATTATTCTGATGTTGCTTGGTGAGGTTGTACCGGCTTTGAAAAAGCTGCGACAAGAAGGCCAAACCGGCCACAAAAAGATACAGGAGTATACGCGGTATCTGACAGTATTCATATGTCTTATTCAGGCAATGATGTATATAAAGGTACTGGGAGGCTTTACCTATGCCGGCATGTATACCCAGGCGATGATAATGAGCATTATTGGTATGACTGCCGGGACAATCTTTTTGATGTGGCTTGGTGAGCAGATAGATGAGTACGGCATAGGCAATGGAATCAGTTTGATAATTATGGCTGGTATTATTTCCAGAATGCCTTGGGCCATTCGGATGCTTTGGCAGAATGTTGATTTTAGAGTAGGTGCACCTACAGGAACTATAGGTCCGGCGAAGATACTGTTCCTGGTGATGGCATTCGTGTTTGTTGTCGCCGGGGCGATTTTGATAACTCAAGGCCAGCGACGAATACCGATTCAACAGGCAAAGTTAATGCGTGGACGCAGGATGTATGGTGGCCAAAGACATTACCTGCCATTGAGAGTCAATCACGGTGGAGTAATGCCGATAATTTTTGCATCCAGTTTTATGATGTTCCCACCGATTATAATACAACAGTTAGAGCGAATAGAGAGGCTTAGGTACTCAGAAATTCTTGCGATGGTACAGGGTGCTTTGCGTCCCAGTGCTTATACCTACAATGTTTTATATACCTTGTTGATATTTTTATTCGCTTACTTCTGGGTAACGGTGCAGTTTCAGCCAAGGGAGATGGCCAAAAACCTGCGTGACTCGGGGAGTTTCATCCCTGGCCTCCGGCCTGGGCGAAGAACCGCCGAGTATCTGGAAACAGTAATGGCTAGAATCACTTATTTTGGAGCTACATTTTTAGCCATAATTGCTGTTGTGCCGACCGTTGTTTCAACCTCGCTTGGAATTGACTGGCGAGTAGCAACGTTTTTGGGCGGTACGGGTTTATTGATAGTAGTTAGTGTCTCACTGGACTTGGTGCAGAAGATTGAAGCCAACCTCTTGATGCGCAGTTACGAGGGTTTCAGTGGAACCGGCAGGATAAAAGGAGCGTATGGATGAGGATAGTTTTGCTGGGCGCCCCAGGCGCAGGCAAAGGCACTCAATGCAAGCGCATTGTGAGCCAATATGGTCTGCTCCATTTATCCAGCGGAGATATCTTACGGCGCGAAAGAGCAGAAGACACCGAACTGGGCAAAAAGGCTCAGAGCTATATGGACTCAGGCGCCCTTGTGCCGGACCAGATCATAGTTGAGATGATGTCCAAAGCGATAAAAGAGGCTCCTACGGCTGGCTTTGTACTGGATGGTTTTCCAAGGACCGTTAATCAGGCCGTCGAGCTTGATAAATCGTTGGTCTTGAATCATCAGGATATAGATGCTGTCTTGAACTTGATGGTAGATGACCAGATAGTAGTCGAGAGGATAACCGGCAGAAGAAGTTGTCCTGAATGTGGAGCCGTTTACCACATTAAAAACTTAAAGCCGAAAGTCGATGGTATATGCGATAATGATGGTACTAAGCTTGTTCAACGGCCGGATGATGTCCCTGAAGTGGTTGCTAATCGCCTTGAAACATACTACCGGCAGACAAAGCCGGTAGTTGATTACTATATAAATAGCAGAGTGGTTTATGATGTTGATGCAAACCAGGATGCAGAAAAAATGAGTGCTTCTGTTTTTGAGAAGCTGGACGTCCTCGCCAAAGCGTGAAGCGAGGCACGAGATACGAAATTAATGGCTATAACGCTCCGGAGCCGAAGAGAAATTGACTTAATGTCTAAAGCAGGCACTGTTGTAGCCGAAGTTCTTTCAAAATTACAAGAGATTGCAGAGCCGGGAGTAACCACCGCGCAGCTCGACAGCGTAGCTTTGGAGATGACAGCTGATGCCGGCGCGGAAGCTTTGTTTAAGGGTGTCTTGAGTCCCCATGCTCGAATCCCGTTTCCAGGCGCAATTTGCGCTTCCATAAATGAGCAGGTTGTTCATGGGATTCCTTCAGAGGGTGCCAAACTTAATGAAGGTGACATCTTGAGCATTGATTTCGGCGTCAAACTTGATGGCTATTGTGCAGATGCTGCTCTTACGATTGGCGTGGGTGAGATTTCCGACAATAAACGCAGACTCGTGGATACTACAAGGTACGTTCTCGGGATATCGATAGACGAAGCTAAACCGTCTGTAAAATGGAGTCAAATCGCTGCAAAAATGCAGGATTATGCTGAGTCGGCTGGCTTTTCGGTAGTAAAAGATTTCGTTGGTCACGGGATTGGCACAAGTATGCACGAAGAACCAAGAGTGCCCAACTTTGTCAGCGATGAGTTATTGGTCAATGACGTTGTTTTGACAGAGGGAATGGTTCTGGCTGTTGAGCCGATGATTAATGCTGGCACCAGTGCCGTCCGAACTCTGGAAAATGGATGGACCGTGGTAACAAAGGATGGTAAGTGCTCGGCTCATTTTGAACATACAATTGCGATAGTTGAAGATGGCTGTAGGGTGTTGACTGTAAAGTAGCAAAGGATTGTGAAATTTTAGGTTAACGAAGTTTTTTGGCTTTTAGCTAAAAAGACGTGTATGGCAAAGAAGGACACAATAAGATTGCAAGCTAAAGTAAACGAAGCTTTGCCAAATGCTATGTTTAGAGTGGAGTTGGACAATGGTCATAAGGTTTTGGCTCATGTCTCGGGAAAGATGCGAATGAACTTTATTCGAATTTTGCCTGGCGACACCGTTACAGTTGAGATGTCGCCGTATGACCTCAATAAAGGCCGAATAGTTCTAAGACATTAGTTTTGGTTTGTGTATTGTGAATTTGAGACCATCGATGAACTATGAGCTACGTCTATGGAAGTTAGGTATGAAAAATGAAAGTTAGAAGTTCTGTTAAGCGTATATGTGAGAATTGCAAGGTTGTTCGTCGCAAAGGCGTTGTGAGAGTGATTTGTACGAACCCGCGACATAAACAGCGTCAGGGTTAAAAAGCGATAATTGTAAAGTAAAGGATGCACGGCCATAGCTTAAGTTTCAAAGGGTTTGGTTTTTAGTTTAAAGAGGTGTTAATATGCCGCGTATAGTTGGCGTTGATATTCCGAATGATAAGTCTATATGGGTTTCATTGACCTATATTGCTGGTATAGGTGAGTATACATCGAGACAGATATTGAAAGAGGCTGGGATTGAAAAAAGCACAAAGGCTGGCAAACTCAGCGAAGACGAGCTTAGCCGGATAACTCAGATTATCGACCGAAATTGCATCGTGGGAGGACAGCTCCGCAGACAGGTCACTCAGAATATCGCTCGGTTGCGAGATATAGGTTGTTACAGAGGTATTCGCCACAGAAGAGGTTTGCCTGTTCGTGGTCAGTGCACCCAAAGCAATGCTCGAACTCGCAAAGGTCCCCGGAAAACAGTCGCTGGCAAAAAGGGTGTGAAGGAAAAACGTTAACGGATCAATTACTTTTATTAAATATTATTTCCGTGAACAATAGACTAAGAGAGATTGATTATAGAAATAAGAATATCGAAGACGCAATAAGAGGCAGGTAATGGCAAAAAGCGCGAAGCGTAAAGTAAAAAAAAATGTCGTCCGAGCTGTTGTACATATAAAGGCGACATTCAATAATACGTTGATTACAGTTACGGATTTAGATGGTGATACCATTTGCTCGAAGTCGGCGGGGTCTGTCGGCTTCAAAGGTTCTCGTAAGAGCACACCTTTTGCTGCTCAACAGGCTGCCCAAAACTGCGCCAACGCTGCTAAGCGTAATGGCGTGCGTGAAGTTGAAATTAGGGTTAAAGGACCTGGCGCGGGTCGTGAATCTGCTATATCGGCTCTGCAGCAGGCGGGCTTGCGCATCGCTTCGATTGAGGATGTCACGCCACTTCCGCATAACGGTTGTAGAGCGCCTAAGCGAAGAAGGGTGTAAAAAAGAAGGCCCAGTTTTTTGGAGATGAATGAAAATGGGACGTTATCTTGCTCCATCTTGTAAATATTGCCGTCGTGAAGGGATGAAGCTGTTTCTCAAAGGCGTCAAGTGTGAGACGGCCAAGTGCCAAATCGAAAAAAGGCAGCGTAATTTAGCTCCCGGTATGCATGGCTGGCGCAGAGGCAGAGCGAGTGAGTATGCTGTTCGGCTGCGAGAGAAGCAAAAGATTAAAAGATACTACGGACTTCTGGAGCAACAGTTTATGAGGTATTTTCATAAAGCCGAGAGGCTAAAGGGTAATACCGGCGAAACATTACTCCAGTTGCTGGAGAGGCGTTTGGATAATGTAGTATATAAATTGAATTTTGCGCCATCCCGTAAGGCTGCAAGGCAGCTAATTGCCCACGGCCATATTCGTGTGAATGGACGCAAGGTCGATGTCAGTGATTATTCTGTAAAAATTGGTGATAAGATAACTGTCAAAGATTCTGAAGGTAGCGTCAAAAAAATAAAGCAGCAGTTGGAAAGTAACCCAAATTTTGCCACGCAAGGTTGGCTGCAATTGAACCATGAAAAACCAGAGGCTGCCATTGTTGCGTTACCAGCCCGTGATGATGTTCAGATTACTGTTGAGGAACAATTAGTTGTAGAGTTCTGTTCGAGATAACCCTGTCAAATACATAATGACAAAGTAAAACTCAAAAACCAAATGAGAGATAAATATCTTTTTGATAGGTAATAATTGTATTTGAATTTTGATCGGAGGCCTGTATGCGAGTTACATGGCGAGGTTTGGAGTTGCCGACTCGTGTTGAACGAGACACGACGGTATCGAGCGATAAATATAGTCGGTTTTTTATCGAGCCTTTCGAGCGTGGTTTCGGCACCACTATCGGCAATAGTCTAAGACGCATATTGCTTTCATCCCTGGAAGGTAGTGCCGTAACATCCATTAAAATAGCTGGAGTTGACCATGAGTTCACTTCCATAAGTGGTGTTATGGAGGATGTCACTGATATAGTTTTGAATGTCAAGAATCTCGTTATTCGGCTCCAGAGCGAAGAGCCAAAAATAATGACTGTCTCGGCAAGCAAAGCCGGGGTGGTAACAGCAGCTGATATTGTTGCTGACACTGCTATAGAGATTGTAAACAAAGATATGTTGTTGGTTACTCTGACCGAGGACGTGACTTTTGAAATGGAAATGTTGGTGGAGAACGGCCGTGGTTATGTGCCAGCCTCAGAAAGAATTGCTGCCACAGATAGATTCGACCAGGAAATCGGAAGGATTCAGATTGATGCTGTATATTCGCCGGTTACGAGAGTTCGATACGCAACCGAAAACACACGTGTGGGCCAGAGGACCAATTATGACAAGCTGATTCTGGATATTTGGACCAATGGAACAATTACACCTGAAATGGCGCTGGTAGAGGCTGCCAAGATAATGCGGAAACATATTAATCCGTTCGTTCAGTATTTCGAGATCGGAGAGCAAACTGCTGTCGGTCAGATTAGCGAGAAGGAACTGGAAGAAGAGGCTGTCGATGAGGAATTGGCCAGAAAGTTAAGTACACCTATTCAGGAACTGGAACTTTCGGTAAGAGCAAGCAACTGTCTCGAATTTGCTAAAGTAGAAACGGTCGGCCAGTTGGCCCGAATGACAGATGCTGATTTGCTGAAGATTCGCAGCTTTGGTAAAACTTCTCTGCGGGAAATCAAAAGAAAGCTTGCTGATGTAGGCTTGTCTTTAGGAATGACTGATATAGATGGTTAGTTTGAATAGTTTCGTTTTGTAGCTGCTGCAGACAGCGGCATAGAAAAGAGGAATTTTACAATATGCGTCACAAAGTAGCAGGACATCGGTTAAGTCGAACAAGTGAGCATCGTCTGGCTATGCGGCGGAACTTGGCCGCTTCGTTGATAGAGCACGAAACGATTTCAACCACAATAGAAAAGGCTAAAGAGGTAAAACCCTTTGTCGAAAAGTTAATCACGCTTGCTAAAAAAGGTACTTTGCAGAGCAGACGTCAGGTCATTTCCTTACTTGGCAATCGTGACGTCATAGATTGTGAAGGCGACAAACCTGAGAAAAAAGGCACGGTGGTCGGCAAACTGTTTAGCGAAGTTGGCCCTCGATACCTCGACAGAAAGGGTGGTTATACAAGAATTATCCGTTTGTCCCTGAGAAGGTTGGGTGATAACGGTCAGCTTGTCTTGCTCCAGCTCGTAGGCCAGGATGAGGGTCCAAAAAAGAAAACAAAAACTCGTAAAAAGACCAAAAAGGCTGTAGAAGTCGAAGAAGTAGAGGTCGCAGAGATAGAAGTTGAAGAAGTTGCAGAGACACCGGAGATGGATGCAGCTGACCAGACCCTCGAAGATCAAGATGCTACCGAAGCCGACCAGAAGGACTAATCAATACCTGGAGGGCAACTGTGGAATGAGTGCAGGTGACTGTCTCTTTTGTAAGATGGTAGCCGGGCAGATTCCGGTCGCAAAAATCTACGAAGACGAAGTTGTTCTTGCTTTTTTGGATATCGGCCCCATAAGTGATGGCCATACGTTGGTTATTCCGAAACAGCACTTTGAAAAGTTGCATGATTGCCCGTCTGAGCTTTTTGGTAGTTTTAGCTCGCGGATTGGCAAAGTCGCGGAAGCTGTAACCACCGCGATGGATGCCGAGGGCTATAACGTGTTGTGTAATAATGGCAGGGCGGCCGGTCAGCTTATTGGGCATTTGCATTTTCATATTATCCCTCGCAACACTGGTGATGGTGTCTTTAACCGTTGGCCTTCTTATAAGTACGAGCAGGGAAAAATAGAAGTCATTGCTGATAAAATTCGAAAATATTTATAATTCGCTTTTGTTCTTCTTGAACAGAGTCTTTTTGTAGTATATATATATTGGTGATCGCGGGGTAGAGCAGTCTGGTAGCTCGTCGGGCCCATAACCCGGAGGTCGCAGGTTCGAATCCTGCCCCCGCTATTAAGACCTGGAGATAACTTCTTTGTTAACAAGGGGTTGTCTCTTTTTTTTGTGCTGAGTTTTTTTGCCCGTTATCAACCTCCGACCTTGCCCATTTTGGCAGGTCGTAAGTATGAAATGGACCCCCGCTATTTAAAAAGCCGGTTTTTGCCGGCTTTTTGTTTTTTACGCTTGCCTGGGGCTTGTCTAGGCGTGCCGGTAATGACAGGAAAACCTGCTTTAAGGCACGGATAGCTGGGGGGTATATCCCTACGTTCGATTTATTGGCCTGCCGCCGCTTACGAACCTTAAACATTCACCACCAGTGTGTCGTTTCGGTCGTGAAAACAAATGGTTTAATTTGAGGATATTTAGAATATTGTTCAAGGTATGTTTAAATCCAACTAAAATTAAAACTGTCTGCCGAGCAGCTTATATTGAAAGCGCAGTTATTTAGGGGGATTGGTATAATTTCGCCTTAAGGCGATATCTGCCTTGAAGATTACACCTCCTCCAGGGTATCTGATTACTCTGTTTATAAGTGCAATTGCAGCAGAGAATTGATGAAATGGCTGTATGGGGGATCTAACGTGTAAATGCTTGTAATTCAATAGGATAGGCTAAATGTCACGACGGTCCCATTTTCCCTTGACAAGCGCAACCAATGCCATTGTTATTGTTACTGTTTTCATCGTTTCCTTATTTTCCGTTTTTTGAGATCTTCAGTAACCTGTCCCTTTTAGGAAAGAACACCCTGTTATTTTAAAGCCATGGGAGTCAGTTAAGTGCACACAAAGCCGCACTAGGGCCAACATACGTGTCCTTCAGACCACCCCAATCGATCACGATGCGCTGAATAATGACACCGGGATCACCGCATGTTAACGTAAGGGTATATTTTTCGACGGTCTGTTTGACGGGGAATTGTGCCACCGCAACAACGCCGTTCTGGAGCACTTGGTCTTTCTAGGCCTTGGAATATTCTTTGGGCTCATTATTAGCGACAAACGCGGGCTGTCCGTCAACCGAAATACCAAATTGATTACTCTTGCCGTTGTATAGAGGAAAGAACGGTACAGAATAAACATACACGGTGACAGATTCCGTATCGACTCCCGAGAATTCATATTTGAAGCGTGATCCATTGGGGTTTTTCGGATCACCGGTTTGTTCCGTAGCCTTACCTAGTTGAATGGCATTCCAATCGTAACCAATGCCTTCGACAAGGCGAAGCGTGTGACCGTCTTTGGCAACCTTATGCTTGAATGTTCTCAAGTCGATGACCGTGCAGCCTTCCAATTGCTTTTTGCTTTTCTGAGGAGCCAAATCGATGGGTGTGCTGCCTAACCCTTCGGTACGAACGACTTTCGGCATATTCTGGTATTTAGCACACCATCCGGGAGCGAGCTTCATCATGCCGTTCCATTTCCCATCAAGCATGGTGTTGTATGTCTCGGTCAGGCAGTTGATTTCATCAAATGCAGCCTTGGCTTGCTCTGCCGCCC
>CAYSLN010000069.1:8767-11234 GCA_964431825.1 uncultured Pirellulales bacterium
CGCAAGATTATTTTCCTTTGCCTGTTCGTTACTGAGTTGGGCCAGGAGGAATTTTCGATTCATCTGATAAGATCCTTTGACAGGGTAGGCCACCATCTCGAAAAAGGCCGGACGGTAATCTTCAGGCAATTGATTGGATATTTGATCAGCCAAATCGGATATCCGCTGATAATCCGCCAGACGCTGCTGTGCGTCGTTATAGCTGTGGAAGGAATAATCCGTATTGGCAATTTCCTCGTATTGCGGGGCATCCCACTCACGTTCCCATCCCATGAATTCAGGTTTACGACTCCATGCGAGCCGGTAATAGTTGTCGAGCATGTCCTGGAATACCTTTTCGTGTTTGGCTCCAAAGATGCGTGCCAAAAACCGGCTTTGATGACGATTAATACTTGTGAAATCAAAACGTTCAACATCCCAGGCAAAGTCAAAGAACATCTGCATGCACAATTCAGCCGGCTTGATGTCACCCACATTAATCAACCAGTATCGGTCCGCGCCCGTATCGTAAGCCTTTTTCAACTCTACATACATCAGTACAGGCGGCGTTGTGCACAGCCATAAATAATCATGCGGCGCACCTAAATAGGAACTATGATAATATACGCCTGAACCACCGCTACGCTTCTGCTCTTCCGGATTGCTCAAGCGTTTGATGTAACCGTAGTTGTCATCCGTCCAAACCAGGGCGACATCGTCCGGGACTTCCAAACCCTGCCTATAAAGATCCAGGGTTTCCTTGTAAGGAACAAATATTTGGGGAATTTCGTCTATCGGCTTCTGCAAATACTTTTGGAGGATATCCCGCTGGTCGGATATTACCTGTTCTAAGATGTCTACCTTTTCCTCATCGGTCATGTCTCCCCTCATGCCTTCGTCGTGCAAGCCACGCATGCCAACGGTGTAGATATTCTCATAGGGCGAGGCCTCGCGCACACGGTCATCCAATTTTTTAAGGATAGTATCTTTGTTGGTGGCATAATTCCATTCTCCATTACGACTGCTGTCCCATTCCGATTTCGCCGCATTGTTGAACAGCAACGGTTCGCAATGTGACGTTGTGATGATGATGCCATATTCATGGGCTACCACTTTGCTTTCGGCATGGGAATAGAACGCGCCTGTGCAACTGTGCATGGCTGGTGCAAACATATTTCCTTTAAGCCGGAGTAACAACTCGCAAACACGGGCATATGTTTTGGGCCCGATGTCTCCCAACTCTTTTTCATAATTTCTGGCTGCCCACGGTTTTAGTCCCCAATCCTCGTCATTGATGAAAATCCCGCGATATTTGACCGCCGGCGGTCCCTGTACGACGGTTTTTATCGAAACATGGACCTGTTTTTTCTTTGGTGTCGGCACATCGGCCCACCAGTACCAGGGCGAAACACCGATCGACTCGGAAAGGGTAAAAACCCCATAGACAGTACCTCGGCGGTCGGTTCCCGCAATCACCAACGCCTCATCGATGCCTTCGAACGGCTGATCGATTTTCGTGATGATGAACGACTCCCATTTCCGCTGGATTTGGGAAACGTCTAGTTTGCCCGATTTGATCAACGCATCGATAAACAGGTTCTTACCGATGCTGCCGACAACAACCAGTCGCTTGGTTTCCTTGCTTGGATTCGTCAGGACATGTGGTTTGCGTCCGGTCACCCGTTCTACATCTTCCGCCAACAGATGAGCGGCAATACCCACCACCGACGCATCGTCTGCATCCGACAGAATATCACATGCAACACCATCAACCAGCGGAAAAGTGGTTAGGGATGGCTGTTCGAAGATTTCAACCTGTTTCGCTTCTACGGTAATTGAAACTAAAACAGCAAACAACATGACAAGAGTGAGACGCGAAATAGCACGAGTCATTTCTTTACATCCTTTCACTAAAACATTGTGCTGACTACTTATTCAGGCTTGAATCTCCACCAATCGATATTCAAAAGTGTCTCCTTGTCTCCAGTGAACACGAGATACAGGTCGTGTACCCCGGTAATCTCTTCAACCATGCAGGATGTGGTCACCCAGGTCTGCCAGTCACCGGTGCCGGGGACCGCACAGGTTCCCGCCAGTGTACCGGTCGCGCCGTTCAGGCGGATCTCGATGTTTCCACCACGGGTTGCCGATGCGACGCGTGCTTCGAATGAAGTGGCACCCGTGCCGAAATCCACGCCTTTGATCTTGATATAGTCACCATCGTTGATGTCACAGACATTCACGCCGCCCTCTTTGCAGGGTTGCGTTTCCACTCCGGATTCCCAGCAGATCGTTTCGGCCTGAACCGTGGCGAAAGGATCGAGATGGCCGACCTGGGATGGACCCTCCTTTGTCATGTTGAACTCGGGGATGGTGCCGTCATCGTTGAATTCAAGCTGTTCGACGCAGACCGAACGGTGAAAGCCTCCCCCGTCTGGTAATGCGCCGTTGTGGTAGAAGAAATAGGTATTCCCTTTGTAATCAATGA
>CAYSLN010000070.1:0-11027 GCA_964431825.1 uncultured Pirellulales bacterium
CCCACAACCTGATGATAATCAGGCGTGCCGCTTAAGCTTTTCAACAGAGCATAGTGAATAGTGTCTGATTTTAAGACTTAACAAACAAAACAGTAATTAAAAGCGTTCTGCGTTATCGGAGAGACAATATAGCTGAACATCATGTATGCCCGGTATGGGTTGGTTATCTGCTTATAAACCCCCTTAGAAAACTGACGCATAATCCCGATAAGATTCTCGGACCATACGTAAACGAGGCAATGACAGTTGTGGATATCGGCTGTGCGATGGGTTTTTTCAGCCTGCCCCTCGCCCGGATGGTCGGTGCTAACGGCAAGGTTATTTGCGTGGATGTTCAGGAAAAGATGATTCGGTCGCTCGAAAAACGTGCGCAGAAAGCAGGACTGTCCGGCAGGATTG
Organism: uncultured Pirellulales bacterium; assembly: GCA_964431825.1. Lineage (GTDB taxonomy): Bacteria > Planctomycetota > Phycisphaerae > Sedimentisphaerales > Anaerobacaceae > CAYSLN01. The sequence continues at coordinate 400 of CAYSLN010000070.1, forward strand.
AAACTGTTATATGTAATGAAGATTCTCTCAGCCTGGACAATTTCAAAGAGAAAATTGATTTTGCTCTTGCCATAGGCGTCGTGCATGAAGTTCCCGATTCGGCGAGATTTTTCTCAGAAGTATGTGAAGCAATGAAGCCGGCCGGCAGGTTATTGGTGGCATCGCCCAAATGGTTTATATCGGAAACGGTTTTCGAAAGGACCGTTTCGGTTGCAAAGCATAATGGTTTTGAAGTAACGGACAGACCACAGATAAAACGCGGCAGGTCTGTGCTGTTGCAAAAGAAATCTTAATGACAACGCAATACGCACGACGCAGAACGAATTATCCTACCTGCCTGCGCTGGAAGAGTGCAACGGCTATTGCGAGTATGGCTGTTGTGTAACACAGCGCGTAAGAAGCGGTTATCAGAATGTATTTTAAGGGTACCTGGCTGCCTTCGTAGATGGCATCGCTTATCCAGAAAATTTGCAAATTCGGCACCAGGAACCTGCCTATCTTGGCCCATAATCTTGTTTGAGCAAATCTGCCAAATGTGTAATCACTGATAAGGCCTAACAGAAAAACCCCGATGCAGGCAGAGAGTGTTACCACGATGTTGAACCTGGCTGAAAGTGCCACTGCCAGAGCTACGATTATAACTGCAGCCAGCAGCAGCAATACCGAGCCGTAGATATCCACGGTGTTTATACCATTGTTTCGGGGGTTGAACTGCCAGTCTCGGTCGATAAAAGCTAAAAACAATAAGCCCAATGTAGCCAATATGCTGGCCAATACTATTGCGGTCGAAGAGAACTTCCAGTCATAGCTGTAGTTGAAAAAGGCACTTAGCAGGAGTGTTCCAATGAAGATTACTGCCGCTGTGCTTAAAACTGTCCAATCGTGTGTGTCACTGGCTGTCTCAAGAACACCATGTCTTATTGCCATCAGAAGGGCAATAGTGCAAATGTAATGTGCCAGAACCACCGCACCGGCGACGCCGAGGAATTTTGCCACTATGAATATCGGACGTTGGACAGGCTTACTCAGCACAGTAGTTATGGTTTTGTTCTCCATTTCCTCGGCCACTGCACCGGAAGCGGAAAAAATTGCTATGAACAAGCTGGTTAAAAAAAGCGTAGATAGACCTATCTCGCGTAAAAGCTTATTGTCATCGCTCATTGTGTACATCGTCAGCGATGGGCTTAGGAAGAACAGGAGCAGAGCAGCGGCAATTATTATGGCGTAAATCGGCTGTCTTAGTGTTTCTATGAAGGTGTTTTTTGCTATAGTAAGTAGCTTATACATGCTTGATTATCCGATTTTAGAAGACACTCGCCTTTGTGTCATCTGTTTTGTTCCGGTTTAAGACTTAATTTTTTCACAGTTCTTTCTATAATTTGTACTTAAAGTACCGTTTGTTGCTATATTACGCAGTTTACAACTTGTAAAGAGCTTGAGAGTATATTAATAATACTGGTATATTAATGATAATACTATATTTTTGACTTTTTGTTCAAGCGGCAGGATTTGGAATAGGAAATGACAACATCGTCCAAACGCTCTGAGTATATAGCTTGGGTATCTTTAGTTTTGAGCGTGCTCTTTTTCGGCGTTGCCTTTTTCATAAGCAGGTGGAGCGGTTCCTTTGCAGTCTATACGGTTAGCTGGCTGATCCTTTCGGCGGCGTTAATTTGGTTTGTCTTATGTTTACAGTTTCATCAGCGTGCTTTGGCCGAGCAGGAAAAGCTTGATATGGGCCGGTTGGCTAAGGATGAGAAATCAACAATTTTTCAGGCTAAAGGTGAACGTGCCACTTTATTCGCAGTTGCTCAAAGGCGTCTGCAGATACTCGAGAAATGGTTTATTCCCATACTTTCAGCAGTTATAGCTGCATATCAAATAGGTATCGGGTTGTATCTGCTTAAAGCTGCTCTTGGTGGAGCTGATGTTGAGCTGAAACAGCCCTTGCTCTGTGCGATTTTTATGACCGCCATAGCGTTTGTCAGCTTCTTGATTTCCCGCTATGCTACCGGTATGTCAGCCCAGTTTCAGTGGAAGCCACTGAGGGCCGGCGGCAGCGTTCTGCTTGGTGTAGCTCTCTTATGCTTTATTTTGGCTATAGGCTTGGCACTGGCGCACTTTCAGTTTCTCCATGTAGTAAGCGCCATCACATTCGCTGTTCCGATTTTGCTTTTCGTCCTTGGCATAGAGACTGCTTTAAATCTCGTACTGGACATATATCGCCCGAGATTGAAGGGCCAATATAGCAGAACCGCTTTTGACAGCAGGTTGCTGGGCCTTATTAATGAGCCGGGCGAAATATTCCGCACCGCTGCCAGTGCCATTGATTATCAGTTTGGCTTTGAAGTTTCTGAAACCTGGTTTTACAAACTCCTCGAAAAGGCGATTGTGCCTTTGGTCTTATTTGCTGCGGTTGTGTTATATTTGTTGAGTTGTGTTGTAGTAGTAGCGCCCAATGAAGAAGCAATAGTAGAACGTTTCGGGAACCCCTTGAACGCTGCCAACGAGGTGCGTCACATCGGACCAGGATTGTCTTTTAAATGGCCCTGGCCGATTGATATTGCATACAAGTATCCCACGAAAAAGGTTTCAGAACTTTATATAGGCTACGTTCCTAAAACTGACCCCAAAACGGGGCAGATAATACCTGAACGAGAGTTGTTGTGGGGTAAGGCCCATTACGAGGAAGAATACAGTGTGCTCGTGGCGAGTGAATCTGGTGGTGAAGAGTTAACGGAAGAAGATCTGCCACCGGTAAGTTTTGTTAAAGCAAACATTCCCGTCCAATACAGAATAAGGGATTTATACACGTATATATATAATCATAGCGACCCGGAAAAACTATTGGAAGCCATTTGTTATCGTGAGCTTGCCAGGTTTTCGGCCAGCGCCAAGGTCGAGGTCGACAATGAAGGCACTGGCAGAAGTGCTTTGAGTGAGAGTTTGCTTGGAGCAGGCAGAGAGCAGGCCAAACGAATTCTGACCCAAAGAATACAGGATGCCGCAGACAAAGAAGACCTTGGTATCGAGATAGTGTTTTTGGGTTTGCAGGGCATTCACCCTCCGCCTGAGGTTGCAGCGGATTATCAGGCGGTCATTGGAGCAGTTCAGGAGAAGGAGGCGCTTATCCTCCAGGCCTATGCCGAGCGGAACAGGATTATGAGTACACTGGTAGGTTCTGTGGAGGATGCTGATAAGCTTGCTGAACTTGCAGCGGAGTATAGACGGGCTGAAGAGGAAAGCAGGCAGGTTCCTTCGAGCTTGTCGAAGCAGAATGATTTGGAAAGACTCGGCCAACAGTTGGATATGGCGTTTGCTGGTGCCCGTGGTGATATTTTCAAGGTTCTCAGAGAGGCACAAAGTTACGCCTTTGAAAAAGCTACACTCGCGCGGGCAACAGGCCTGCGCTTTGCCGACCAGCTCAAGGCCTATAGGGCTGCGGAGGAAATTTATAAACGCCGCGTTAGATTGAAAGCCCTTGAAGAAGGGCTTGACAAGGTACGAAAATATGTTGTGGTTACCGAGCCAAATGATATGCAGGTTTTAATAATAGATGTTCAGGAGAAACTAACGCCTAGCCTGTATGACATAGGTGCGTTTGAGGAGACCAGAGAAAGATGAAACATGTAGCTATTCCGCTTTTTGTTGTGTTGATATTCTTGTCCATGGGGTTGTATCTTGTTGCGTTCCAGGTAAGAGAGACGGAATCTGTTTTTGTAACAAGATTCGGCAAGCCTGTTCGTGAAAATACTGAACCTGGCTTGTACTTCAAATGGCCGACTCCTATCGAGCGGGTACACAGATTTGACTCCCGAATGAGGGTTTTTGAAGCGGAACTCGCTGAAACAACGACAAAGGGAGCGCAACCTATTATCATAAACACTTTTGTTGTGTGGAGAATAGCCGAACCATTGCAGTTTTTGAATGCCGTCGGGAATGTAGAAGCTGCCGAGAGTAAATTACGCAGCCAGATTAACGATACCCAGAACAGAGTAATAGGCCGGCATTCCTTTGGTGAGTTTGTAAACAGCGACCCTGCTAAGGTAAGGTTTGAAGAAATCCAGGCCGAAATGCTTGCTGATTTAAAGGGACCGGTCAGAGACGAATATGGTATTGACATAAGGACCCTTGGCATAAAACAGCTCAAAGTTAGCGAGGATGTATCGGAGAAGGTTTTTGAGCGGATGAGAGCTGCAAGAAATCTTAGGACCGAGTCTATCATTTCAGAAGGCGAGGCTCAGGTAATCAGGATAAAAAGTGATGCTAATTCCAAAAGAACAATTTTACTTGCTGCGGCAGAAGGCAGGGCAAAGGTTATAAAAGGTCAGGGTGACGCCGAAGCCGCTGAGTACTATAAGATGCTGGAAGAAGAACCTGAGCTGGCGATATTTTTGCGAAACAACGAAGCCCTTAGAAATATATTAAGTGATAGGACTACAATTGTTATACCTGCCGATTCGGAGCCTTTCACACTGCTAAAAGAAATACCTGCCCTGGGGCAGAAAAAATAGGTTAACCATTCAGCGTGAAGCAGCATGACAGAGAAAAATAAACAGAGTCGCGAAGATTTGCAACCTGCAGAGCCGGAAAAGCTCGAAACTGATGAGCTTGATGCTGCCGGCAAGTCATTGTCCGAGGCGTTTAGAATCAGTTTTATCATCCTGAAGGTGATAATGATTGTGCTGGTTATCGCTTTTCTGGCCTCAGGCTTTAGAACGGTTGGTCCCGATGAGAAGGCCCTTGTTTTGCGTTTTGGTAGGATTTGTGGCTTGACTGATGAGAGGATTCTCGAACCGGGTCCACATTGGGTATTTCCATATCCGATAGACGAAGTGGTAAAAATCCCTGTGGAGAAAAAAACAAATTTGGCGATAGATTCCTTTTGGTACTATCAGACAAAAGCTGAAATGCTGGGCGAGGGCCCCCAAAGGAGAACCAGAGTACCAGAGAAACTCGATCCGATAAGGGAAGGCTATTGCCTCACCCGAAGTGAAAAACAAAGTGAAGTTGTCACGGCCTTTGTAGGCGGAGCGAATGACGGAAAACAGAAGTCTGAAATCAGGGGCCAGAAAAACACATCTGCCTCTGATGGAAGTGATTACAACATTGTCCATTCCAAGTGGCAGCTGACTTATAAGATTGATGATATTGAATCGTTCTTTAAGAATGTCTATGTTGAAGATATGAAACCGGGCCAGATTTACTTTGATGTCATTACAAAAAGCATAACGCCTCTTTTGCAGAGTCTTGTTGAAGATGCAGTTGTGACCGCCTTGGTTAATTATACAATTGATGAGGCGATCGAAAGTAAGGACAGAATCCCGAGACACGTCCACTCGATTGTTCAGGAGAAACTGGACAGTATAGCAAGCGGCATAAAAGTTGTATCGGTATATTTGACTGATATAACCTGGCCGAGGCAGGTTGATGAGGCATTTTTGGCTTCTATTAAAGCGAGCCAGGAAAGTCAAAAGTCCATAAGCGAAGCCAGGACTTACGCTGAAAATACTCTTCAGGGAGCCGCCGGTCCGGTTGCCGAGCAGTTATTCGTAGCCTTGCAGGATGAGAATGTTAGTGATGAGGAAAAAGAGTGGCTGTGGTCTCAATTGGCCGGTAAGGCTCAGGAAACAATCGCAGAAGCTCAGGCTTATCGAACGAAGGTTATAGAGACCGCCAAAGCCGATGCCGATTACCTCAAGAGCTTATTGCCGGAGTATCGCAAAAGGCCGGAACTCGTCATCCAGTATATCTATCGAGATTCTATTGAGTATGTTCTTAATAACGCAGATGAGAAATTTGTTGTCCAGCCAACCAAGGGTCCCGGAGGTAAGGAACTCAGAATCCTGTTGAACAGGGACCCGTCCTTGAAACCTAAATCCGCCACGGGTGAACAGGAGACAACTCAGCGAAATTGAGACTTGAGAATGAATTGAACTTTATGCGCAATACGAAACACGAGGCGCGGAATTATGGCTCACGAGCATTTACATTTTAAGAAGGAAGTTGCCGCTGAGTACACTCACGGCAAGCAGATTCGTATAAGTATGGCTCTGCTGGGAACATTGGCCGGTGGAATGCTGCTGATAAACAGCGGTATTGCTAAGCTTATTTACGGCAGCGGTAGTTTCAACGCCGAGTTCCTGGCAATGATTGCGGCTGTACTGCTTGGAGCTCCAATTGTCTTTCACGCTATATGCAGTCTTATAAGAAGAGAGTCCCATATGGATGAATTGGTGGCATTGGCTATACTTGCTGCCTTTGCCACGCATAACTACGTCACCGCTGGTATCATTGCATTTTTTATGCTCTTGAGCGAGCTGATTGAGAGCCGCACCGCTCTCGGTGCTCGTGCCTCGATAGAATCGTTGATTAAGCTGACACCTACGAAGGCAAATCTCCTCGACAGCGATGGTGACGAGAAAGAGGTGAAGGTCAGCAGCCTCAAGCAGGGCGATTATATCCGTGTTCGTCCTGGTGATAACATACCTGCCGACGGCGAAGTCTCAAAGGGCCTTAGTTCTGTTAATGAAGCGACTATAACGGGTGAATCTTTACCCGTTGATAAAGTGCCGGGGATGCAGGTTTTCGCCGGAACGAGTAACCTTAACGGTGTTTTGGACATCATAGTAACAAAAGCCGGTAAAGATACTACCCTCGGCAAGGTTCAGTCGTTGATTATACAGGCTGAACAGACAAAGATTCCAATTATGCGGATAATTGACCGGTATGTCATGTGGTATACACCGACGGTTTTGATGATTGCCGGCATAGTTTGGTTTTTTACCGGTGAGGTTAGCAGGGCGATTACGATACTTGTTATTTCGTGTCCGTGTGCGCTGATTTTGGCAACACCGACAGCAATGGTGGCTGCGATTTCAGCTTCTGCACGGCTGGGTGTCCTGATAAAGAATGTTGCGGACCTTGAGACTGCGGGGAAGGTAACGGCGGTGGTGTTTGACAAGACCGGGACAGTGACGACAGGCCGGTTGTATGTGACGAAACTTACACCTGCCGAGAATGTCGAGTCCGCTGAGTTATTGACCTTGGCAGCCTCCGCTGAGCGGATGAGCAGACACCCCGCGGCAAGGGCGCTCCTCGATCTGGCCAAAGAGGCAAAGCTCTCATTACCTGCGGCGGATGATTTTCAGGAAACGCCCGGCAAAGGAGTGACTGCGGTGGTCGATTCAGCAAAGATTATCGTTGGGAGAGATACCTTCCTGAAAGAGAATAATGTCGCCAAAACCAATGTTCCCGACCCCAGCCTTCAGGAGGAGCAGGGCTTTAGTACACTTTATGTAGCCAGCAACGGCAGGTGTATCGGCTGGATTGGTCTACAGGACAAGACTCGACCGGAGGCACGTCAGGCGGTTGCAGAACTGCTTGATATCGGTATAAAGAGGATGACGATGCTCACCGGCGACAGAGATGAAGTCGCTAACCGGGTGGCTGCGGAGTTGGGCTGCACAGATGTAAAGGCGCAGTGTCTGCCGACTGATAAGCTGACAATAGTTGAGCAAATCAAAAGCGAGGGGTACATCGTCGCGGTGGTTGGTGACGGCATAAACGATGCGCCAGCTTTGGCTGCCGGTGACCTTGGCATAGCTATGGGAGCAGCCGGCAGCGATGTGGCTATAAATTCCGCCTCGATAGCGCTTATGAGTGACGATTTGAAGCGATTACCTTTCCTTGTCAAGCTTTCAAGAAAGACCAGAGGTATTATCGCACAGAACCTTTTCTTTGGAATTATGTTTATTATTCTTGGTATTGCAGCTGCTGCGGCAGCGTGGCTGTCTGCGGTTTATGCTGCAGTACTGCATTTTCTTGGCTCATTAATCGTTGTCTTTAACAGTGCTCGACTCGTCCGTTACGGCGAAGAGCTCCACCATGAGCCACGGGCATCAAGCTAAATGCGAGCTTAGCTTCACAGCTTGTCTGAGCTCGCCAAAGTCGAGTTACGAGATACAAAACTATGGAATACGCTGTTGAAACGTTCTCTTTAACCAAGATTTTTTCCGATTGCTGGGGTCGAACCAAGGTTTATGCAGTTGACGATCTGAATTTGCAGGTCCGGTACAATGAGGTGTTCGGGCTTTTGGGACCCAACGGCTCAGGCAAAACGACTACCATTAAAATGCTGCTTGGTTTGCTTTATCCCACAAAGGGTAGGTCTGTTATTCTTGGTGGTGACGGCACCGATCCTAAAATCAATGCCAGGATTGGATTTTTGCCTGAAGAGTCTTATCTCTACAGGTACTTGAGCGCCCGTGAAACGCTGGATTTCTACGGTAGACTATTTGGTCTGCCCGCTAAAGTGCGGAAAATGCGTATCGAAGCCCTGCTTGATATGGTTGGGCTAAAGGCTGTTGCGAACAGAGCTGTTGGAACGTTTTCAAAAGGTATGGCGCGCAGAATCGGTCTGGCGCAGGCCCTTATAAACGACCCCGATTTACTTATATTGGATGAACCTACAACCGGTCTTGACCCTATCGGGACAAGACAAATCAAGGATTTAATCTTAAAGCTTGCAGAACGAGGCAAGACAATTCTGCTTTGTAGTCATCTGCTCGCTGATGTTGAAGATGTATGCGATAGGATTGCGATTCTCTATGGAGGTAGAATTCAGGCTCAGGGGAGGGTCAAAGACCTTTTGCAGCAAACAGACAAAAAACAGATTACTACCGGTGCAATAGGCGATGCCACTATTGAAAGAATAAAGCAGCTGGTTCAGGACGAAAAATCTGAGTGTACAGTGACCTCTCCGATGGACAAGCTCGAAACATTTTTCATCAAAACCGTAACAGAGGCCCAACAGCAGGCTAAGCCCACGAGTGGCGCAGTCAGTACTACCCGAATTGGTGATTTTCTTGTACCGGAAAAATCTGCCGAGAGTATACTTGATAAACTTATCTCTGCTCCGGTCTCGCAGAAAGCTTCGCCCCGGCCCCCAACTACGCATCAGGTTGTTCACACCGAAAGTCCTGAGTCAAAGCCTGATGAACAATTGCTTAGTAAACTAACCGAGCCGACCGAACCGGCCCAGGCCGAACACGTTATTGGGGATGAGCAAGTCAAAACAGAACCGATTAAACCCAAACCCATCCAGCAGCAGGAAATAGAAGAAAGCATTCTGGACCAGCTTACGGATCGCTCAAAAACTCAAAACGGGGACAAAGAGCAGGGCGATAAGCCCCAAACAGGAGACACCGGCGATGCGTAGTATCTGGGCTGTCGCCACGAATACTATAAAGCAAGCCTTGCGGATGAAAATCGCCGCGATTTTTATAATTCTGCTGATTGTGCTGCTTCCGATTATGGGTTTTTCAATGACAGGCGACAGCACCTTGAAAGGCAGGCTCCAGACATTTGTCAGCTACGGTCTTTCCCTTACCAGTCTTTTGCTTTGTTTGCTGACAATAGTGACCTCGGTCTATTCGCTGACAAGCGATATAGACCAAAGGCAAATATACACCGTTATTACCAAGCCCATTCGTCGTTTTCAACTTATTTTAGGTAAGGTGCTTGGCGTGGTATTATTGGATGTGGTTTTGCTTGTTCTCTTTTCAGTTATAATCTACAGCATTACAGTTTACATGCCTGTATTTTACAATGCAACTGAAGATGAGCTTGTCCAGGTCGAGAACGAGTTCTATGCCGCTCGGGCCAGCGTGACTCCGCCTGTTATCGATGTCAGCAAAGAGGTCGAGCAAGCCTACAACAAGCTTAAGGAAGTAGGCCAACTGCCCGAGGATATGTCCCGTAGAGATATTACCGCCCACCTTACCAGTCTGAAAAAACTTGAGAAGCGTGCTGCTGCGGTAGGCCACGAGTTGATTTGGGAATTCCATAACGTTAGGCCTCTCGAGCCCAATGAGAGTTTGTTTATAAGATTCAAGTACGATGTCTCGGTAAATCCTCCCGATTCGCAAATCTACAGCCGATGGTTCGTAGGTGACTATCGACAGATTAAGTATGGTGATGTAGGCCAGACCCACATATACCCTTTTGAACGTAAGGATCCTGTTCGAACATTCCGTGAGATTGAGGTCCCAGCTGATGCCGTTGCGGAGGATGGCTATTTGGCCATTGGATTCTTCAACCTTCCCTTAAACAATACGGTGGTAATCTTTCCGCTTGAGGATGGCCTGGAGGTGCTTTACAGAGCTGGTGGCTTCACGCCCAATTTTTTCAGAGCAGTTGTCTTGATTTTTCTACGCTTGATTTTTCTGGCTTGCTTGGGCGCATTAGCTGCGACTTTTCTCTCGTTCCCTGTGGCTATATCGTTTTGTCTTGTGGTTTTCTTTACCGCGACTTTCAGCAACTTTTGTTTGGAATCCTTCAATTTTCTTGGTGGAAACCTAAGTAGTGTGTATTCTTATACTCTCAAGCCTGTTATTCAACTGCTGCCGCAATTTGATAAATTTAATCCCACAGAGTTCCTTGTTCAGGCCCGGTTGCTGAGCTGGTTTTTCTTGGTCAGGGCTGCCGGGTCAATGGTTTGTATTAAAGCGGTTTTATTATTGCTCGTCGCCTTGCTGATTTTCAGTTTCAGAGAAATAGCAAAAGTTATAATTTAGTTTGTTTATGCATTTTCGTGATGTAATAGTCTGGTTTGTTTGCATTGTTCT
>CAYSLN010000071.1:0-10875 GCA_964431825.1 uncultured Pirellulales bacterium
GTTGTGTGCTTAAATAGTTAGTGAAAGTATCGTATTAATTCGGGGCCTATACTGAAAATCAGTATAGGCCCCGTTTGTTTTTCGTAAGGCTGGAGAGACACTCTGCATCGAATAGTGACCCGCCGCTCGTGACTTGTGGTTTAACAAACTCAGGTTAGTTCAACATTAACAGGCCTCTCCGGTGGTGGGGTATCAGCGATAATTAATTCGCTGCCGAGGCGAAAGGCTTCTTTAAGTGCAGAAGGATGTTTCTTGATTGCACCGCGAGCATCAACCTTGCTGACAAACAAATTGGCTGCGTAATTTATATCCAACACATCAAAGTAAGATTTCATCGTCAATCGAGTGTTCTCAAACTGCTTCGTGCTCTTCGAACCGCCCACAGCGATAACCATTGCCCTGCGGTCGCGCGAACCGCCGGCAACCGGCGGCCCTTTCAGAACATATTTATTCGCCCAAAGACACTGGCCGCGGTCAATGAGAATCTTTGCCTGAGCACAGACAGTCATAAAAAATATCGGTGTAGCGAAAATCAGCCTGTCTGTATCAAGCATCTTTGCCAGCACCATTTGGTAATCGTCCTGAACCCGGCATCTCCCGGTAGTATAGCAGCAATTGCACTCAACACACGGAGTGATTTTCAGCTCGCACAGACGAATATATTGGACCTGTCCGCCTGCTGATTCGGCTCCGGCAAGAGCCTCTCGCAAAAGCAGGTCGCTATTGCCCTCGAGCCGCGGGCTCGTCGAAATCCCAAGTACCTTCACACTCATAATTCACTACCCCAACAGCAGACATATTTACTTGTCTAATGCCTATTCCAACTTATCCCCAAACTCTATCTCCTCCAGCATCAAAGGCGCATCAGCAAGTAACTCAAATTCTTCACTGCCGCACTTCGGACATCTCGGCCGCGAAAGCTCAATTTCAAAACTTTGTTTGCACTTTCTACATTGGCTCTGCATTGGCTTATGCTCTATTTCCAGTTCTACCCCTTCGCATGGCGTGCCTTTGGCAATAGCCTCGAAAGCAAAACAAAGTATTTCATCATTGATAGCATTAAGCATTCCACAGCTAATCCTGGCAGAGACTGGTTTTGCATCTTGTTTTGCAGCTTCATCCGACATCACCACCAGCAGGCTCTCTGCCACCATCGTTTCGTGCATCAGCATATCCTCGGCAGTTCACGTCCGTATGGCATCTGCACAACTCTTTTCCCGCCTATCCTGGTTATCAGCTCCACCAAAGGTACGTCCCTGGTTTCCACGACCTCGCCGATTATATTTGCCTTTTTGCCCAGCGGATGACTTTTGCAGATATTTATACAATCATCGACCGACTCCGGCGAAACCACCGCAACGAATTTGCCTTCATTTGCTATATTGAGTACGTCGAAACCAAGCATATCGGCCGCTGCCTGCACCGCTGAGTCCACCGGGATATCAACTTCGCGAATCTCGATACTTAAACCGCTCTCCTTTGAGATTTCATTAAGTGTTGCAGCCAAACCGCCACGTGTCGGGTCCCGCATAAATTTTACCCCACTTGTATCTCCCAGTAATTGACACGTTAACCCGGCAAGGCCGGCACAGTCACTCTTCAACTGCGTTTGAAACTTAATATCTTCTCGCTGGGAAATAACAGTCATCCCGTGGTCACCAATTGTACCGTTGATAATTATTCTGTCACCGACTGCTATCTTCCTAAACCCCAAGTCCACACCGGCCAATTTTACTCCTATCCCGGCAGTGTTTATAAAAATCTTGTCAGCCGAACCAACCTCGACGGTCTTGGTATCACCGGTAACAATGTCGACGCCGTTCTGGCGGGCTGCCTCGCCGATACTGGCTAAAATCTTCTCAAGCAGCTCGACTTCTAAACCCTCTTCGATTATCAACGACAACGCCAGAGCAACAGGCTTTGAACCGGCGACAGCCAAATCATTTATCGTCCCGCAAACAGCAAGTTTGCCGATGTCCCCACCGTTGAAAAACAATGGCTTGACAACATAGCTGTCCGTCGTGAAACATATAGAACCGGAAGTGAGATTTAGCTTTGCCGAATCCCCTAACTCAGCAAGAGTGTCATTTTCCAATCTTGGCAGAATATTGTGGCGAATTAATTCATCCGTCAATTGCCCGCCACCGCCGTGCGCAAGTAAGATTCTATCGTGTTTAGTTGTTCTCATTACTCGCGTCTTTTCTTTCTGCCATACTTAAACCACGCCGAACAGGTCCCTTCCGAGCTTACCATACAGGGACCGACCGGTGTCCGAGGAGTACAGCTTTCTTCAAACAATCCGCACTCCGGCGGCTCTATCAATCCACATAACACCTCCCCACATCGACAGCCGTTTATTTCTTCACCAGGCGTCTCCGTCATATCAAAACGACCGAACGCATCGAACTGACTGTATTTATCTTTTAGTTTGAGCGTGCTTTTTTCTATCTTTCCCAGCCCTCGCCAGTAACCGTCTGCCTCATCGAAGCACTCGGCTATTATTTTTTGCGCGGATGTATTGCCTTGCTCAGTCACGACCGCCGTATATATTGATTTTAACTCAGCCTTGCCGTTTGAAAGCTGCTGACAGATTTCACCAAGCCCCTGGATTATTTGCAATGGCTCGAAGCCGGCCACCACACACGGCCGACCAAAATCCTCCACAATCTCCTTAAAAGCCTGATAACCAATTATCACACTAACGTGTCCGGGACACAAAAAGGCATCTATATTATGATTCTTCTCGCTCAACAACGCCCGCATAGCAGGAACAACCAGCTTGTGCCCACTCAAAACACAAAAATTCTCGACCGACCCTGCAGCCGCTTCCTTTACTGCTACAGCCGTAGCCGGCGCAGTGGTTTCAAAGCCAACCCCAACGAACACGACTGTTTTATCAGGGTTGTCCTTTGCCAATTGGAGTGCACCTTCACTGCTCAGAACTACTTTGACATTTGCTCTTGTGCTTTTAGTCTCAAGTGACCCTTCCTTGCCGGGAACGCGAATCATATCACCATAAGTAGCAATCAGGCAATCGTCACGGTCAGCCAGTTGCAAAACAATATCGATATAGCTCTGGTCGGTAACACAGACCGGACAGCCGGGCCCGGATAAAAGTTTCAGGCCCTTCGGTAAAGTCGGTCTTATGCCGTTGCGGAAAATAGAAACCGTGTGAGTGCCGCAAACCTCCATTACGTTGATTTGCCGTCCCAGCTTCTTACAGGCAGCATCTATGCTACGTTGTGCTCTGTAAATCCTCTCAAGCATAAACTCTATCCCGAAACTTTATCCGTCGTTTGGTTGAATTCTGCGATTTCCGCAAGGAGCTGCCAGGTCTCTTTCGCCTCTTCCTCATCTACAAGCGAAATTGCAAAACCGGCATGCACCAATACCAAATCGCCCAGCCTGGCTTCCGGTAGCAGCGTGGTCTTGGCCTTGAAGCGGTTGCCCATCGCATCGACAACACCCCTGTCGCCATCAAGTTCAACTATTCTTGCTGGTATCGCCAAACACATAATTGGTCCCTGTTCTTAGGTCTCACGCTCCATGAGCTTTGCAGCTATAGCCGCTTGACCCACTGAAGTCCCGCCGTCATTAGCTGGAACCTCACGATTAAATAATACGCGAAAACCCTCTTTTTTCAATAGCTTAATCAAACGGTTCGCCAAATATCGATTGCAAAACACGCCGCCGCTTAATGCGACGATATCTAATTTTGTACCCTCCCTCGCTTCTTTAGCCATCGCCAGTAGGGCAGCGGCAAGCGTATTGTGAAATTTTGCTGAGACCACCTCAGTGGCCCGGCCTTTTTGGATGTCGACTATTAGTTGCCTTATCATCTTACGCAAGTCAAGCTGAAGTGGTTCGCCGACCCCACTGACAAGCTCAAAGTCATAACACTCTTCAACACCATCTGCTGCAATCGCTTCAAGGGCCATCGGCAGTTGTGCATCAAAATGATTGTAGCTGCCCAGTCCGAGCATAGCTGCCGCCGCGTCGAAAACCCTCCCCAGACTGGATGTTTCTACGACATTAATACCTTTTTCAATTTGCTCCAATATGGTCCTTTGCTTGTTCGCATCAGACTCAATCCGCTTGAGCAGCCACTGAAATTCATGCAGTTTAAACTCACCGCCGTAAGTCTTCTTCAACAACGCCATAACCGGCCGTATCGCTTCCTTACTTGCCCTGTCCGCACCAACCAGCGGATAATAAGCCAAGTGACCGAATCGTTCAAAATTCTCTAACGATGCTACCATACATTCACAACCCCAGATTGCACCATCGGTCCCGTAGCCGGTTCCGTCGCATTCAAGACCAATGACCGGCCCCTCAAGGCCGTGTTCAACCAGAACCGATGCAATGTGGGCCCAGTGATGCTGAACCTGAATCACTTTTACACCGGGTAACGAAAGAGCATGCCGCGTGGACAGATACCCGGGATGAAGGTCACAGACTACCACTTTCGGCTCGACCTCGAATAGTTTTCGCAGGTGCTCGACCGAATCGATATAGTGATGGTATACCTCTGCATCTTCCAGGTCACCGATATGTTCGCTACAGATAAGCTGATTTTGTTTCGCAAAACAAAAGGTGTTCTTCATGTCAGACCCAGCCGCGAATATATCCTGTGAAGAACTCATCTCCATAAAAATCGGCGTCGGTACATGCCCTCGTGCCCTTCTCAAAGGCACTGGCTGCTCACCCACGAAGTGCACAATAGAATCATCAACCTGCCGGTAGATTTCCCTGTTGTGCATCAAAAAAGCATCAGCAACGCCGCCAAGTCTCTCAATTGCCTTCTCGTTTTTACAAATCAAAGGCTCATCAGAAATATTACCGCTGGTCATCACGAGAACTTCTATATCTTGTGCAAACAATAGATAATGTAACGGAGCATAGCAAAGCATAAAGCCGAAGCTCTCAACACCCTCCGCGACCGATGGAGCTATCGACGAGTTCTCCTTTTTAGGCAATAAAACAATCGGGCTTTGAGGGCTCTTCAAAACCTCCTCGGCTGACCTGCTCACAACCGCATATTTTTTTATCTTCTCAATCGAATCTGCCATCATGGCAAACGGTTTATGGTCTCGCTTCTTACGTTCCCGCAACCTCTGCATCGCCTCGTCGTTAAGCGCATCAACAGCAAGGTGAAATCCGCCGACTCCCTTTATGGCAACGATTTTCCCGGCCTGCAGTAACCGTGCAGCTTCAGCCAGGGTGTCCTCAGTTTGTGCTTTTATTATTTCCCCTTTGCTATTGGTCAGCCAAATTTTCGGCCCGCAGGCACCACAGGCCACAGGCTGGGCATGAAAACGCCGGTTGCTTATGTCCGCATATTGCCCAGCGCATTTATCACACATTTTGAAAACTGACATCGTGGTATTGGGCCTGTCGTAAGGAATACTTTTGACTATGGAATATCGTGGCCCGCAGTTGGTGCAGTTAATAAATGGATACTGGTAACGAAAGTCGTTCGCGTCACTTAGCTCATGAAGACAATCACTGCACGTTGCAATATCGGCAGTTACCTCGGAAAGAACCATACCGGCCGTATCACTTTGCCCGATTGTGAATCCACTTTCACCCTCGATGGTGGGCATCTCTAAGACCTGGCAGGACTTTATCTGCGCCAGAGGAGGTTTGTCGGAGGATTGAAGACGGCTCAGGAACTCATCGATTCTCTGCTGCTCACCTTGCAGCTCGATTGTAACGCCTTTTGTGTCATTGCAGACACTACCTGAAAGCTCCAGAGCCGCGGCGAGTCTATGTACGGCCGGCCTGAAACCCACACCCTGAACACGACCGGTTATAAATATCTTTTCTCTTTTAATCAAAGCTCCTTATCTTTATCCTCTCCACAGTCTTCAATACGACTATTTCCATCACCAGTTCTAAGGATTATAGTGTGATAGCCCCCAAAACACAATCGCCCGCCATACACCTACAGACTTGACAGGGCAATAGATATGAAAAATTCACTTGATGATATCGGGCATCTGCGTTATCATCATATTGTTCTGGGGCCATAGCTCAGTTGGGAGAGCGCTTGCATGGCATGCAAGAGGTCGTGGGTTCGAATCCCATTGGCTCCATTTTTCACACTCTTGTAGTTTGTTAACTCACCTAAAGACTGCCGACCGCCTGAAATATTTAATAATTCCTGTATAAAATATCTCGAGGAACTCAATGCCCAATCTTCACCACCTGCCGACACTTACAATCCACCTACAACGCCCTAATTCTCTTATTTTCGAGGGCTTTCGATATTACTACATATAGTATATTGCCCAGCCTGCCTAAATGGACTCTTGCATCTGTTCCAGACTAGTCCTTAGGGTTAAAAAAGAAGGTAGTTTTTAGCACAAATAAGCTGCATTTTCCGCAGATTAACGCGTTCAAGCTTTTTCTAAACGGCTCCGACCAAGGCCAAACTTTTCTAAAGTTTTCCAGCCACAACTGTCGATATCAATAATGGCAATCTGCCCTAGCCTCAGAAAGGATTCAAGGGGCATACTAGATATAGTGGTTATTAAGTCTCAGACGAAAAATATGGACACTTTCGTTGTGAGTGGATTTAAAAAGGTAGTTGTGATGCCGGATTTTGATTTAAACGGCCGTCTTGAAGGCCAAAATCGGCAGGCTAGTCCTGTCAATGGGGACGTGACCCCAGATGAGGATTTAATTATGGAGCGTATCCTTGAAAATCTTAACACTACGCCTGTCGGCCAGGTGTTGAAACGGATTGCTTCGCTGCCGGAAATTCGCAGGAAAAAGGTGCTTCGCGTCAGACGACAACTTACCGAAGGCAAATACAACCTAAACGACCGCCTGGAAATTGCCCTCGACAAAGTTCTTGAGGACTTCACCGCCTAAGGTGCTTCCATTTCGTAAGGGCCCGCCTTTCGCAACACACTGCAAAAACAGGAACCCAAGTTAGTAAAGTCACTACAAACTTTTCCCTATTGTATTTTGCCACAGAACGCGGTACCGGACATCACAGGGTCTCAACTCTTAACAGCTACGTGATTGAGAGTGGCTTCCGTGTAGACTATCTGTTTTTAAACTAAGAGATTATTTCAGGAACATCGTCGTCCGGCTCGTCCATTTCGATCGGCTTATAACCCGGCTGCTTTGACTTTTCCACCTCCTTCTTGAAGGCGGGTATTGCCTTGTCCTGGATTTTGTGCCTGCATGCCGAATTAATAGGGTGGGCTATATCAGCATGCAGCTTCACTCTCCCCCTGAAATCTTTCTTTGCCCGGTTTTCCGAAAGTGACGCTCCGCAATTATTGCAGAACTTGGCTCTAAGATGGTTTTTGCCTCCGCATTTTTCGCAATGGTCACTCATCTTCCTTGAGGGCATCGCAACAAAGTGGCCGCTCGTACCCTCTATTATTTTAATGTCACGTACCACAAACTCATTGTCCAGTGTTATTGAGCAGAAAGCTTTTAGCCTGTCATCCTTGTTGTTTATTAATTTTACACGTACCTCAGTAATTTCCATTTTTCTTTGCCTCATTCAAAACTCGGCCCACCGCAAAACGGGAGCCCTCTACCATCTATTGCTACTCACAATAAGGCTTCTGCAACCAACCTTTTCTGCAAGTATATCTCTGTATGCTCCGGCTTTCTCTACATCCCAGTTGTCGATGAAACTAAACATTGCTGAACCACTTCCGCTCAGACACGCCGGCCTGATACCCAATGATTCAACCTTTGCTTTCAGTTCGGCCAGCTCTTTTACCAGACCGAAACTACTTGCCGCCAGCATATTTGCGCACAACTTCACTACTAAATCAAATCTGTTTTTAGGGATATAGCCGTTTATTCGCTTACTGAGCTTGTTATAAAGGCCCTGATTATGGCTGTAATTAGCGTAAACCCTTTCTGTGGAAACACTTATGTTTGGAAGTATCAAAAGAGCCAGGAAGTCAAAATTTTCATCTAATTTTGTAACTTTTTCGCCTCTCCCCTTACAAAGTGCCAGCGGCCCATCCAAAAAGAAGGCCACATCACTGCCCAATTGAGCCGCCAGCCTGCCAAGCTCAGCCTCCGGCAAACAAATATCTAAGTATCTGTTCAGCCCCATAAGGGCTGCCGCCGCGTCACTACTGGCCGAGCCTAATCCTGTCCCTGCAGGGACATTTTTCGTCAGCGTGATTTTAATGTCAGCCCCCCGGGCGCATTTCTCCAGCAGCATCTTAGCAGCCCTGTAAACCAGATTATCTTCTCCCTCCGGCGCCCACTCAGGCCCTTCGCAGATAAATTCAACACCCCTTTTTCTCCCCGGCTCGATGAGAACCTCATCGTACCAGTTGACCTTCGCCATTATGGTCTCTATCTCGTGATAGCCATCCGCCCGCTTGCCCGCTATCAGCAAAGACAAATTTATCTTCGCTGGCGCCCGCACCAATAATCCCTCTCCAACAACCTCAAATTGTTCCTTGCTCTCCATAATTGTTCGTTGACATTATAACCGCCTCCTCCTATCCTGAACACCAAAATTAAGCAGTTTGGCAATGATGTGTCGCAAAGAGACCCAAGGTGCAAAACCTGCCCTATGTGGCTTAGGAAGCCAATGAGAGGAATCTAAAAAATGCAAGTGAGGTCTTTTGTTCGGAAAGAAGTCGAGCCCGCTGACATTCTAACGGCTGCACGAACAATACCTGCTAATAATGTCTGGACTTGTAATTGGTTTGAGAAAGGATGGGTACCTCCAGAGGAATATCTTCAGTGGGCTAAACGAGGTTTACAGCAACCTCAAGACGAGTACAGCATGAGTAATGCGATTTGTTATGCAAAACGCGTAGTTTGCCGTATTATTGATGCATTGATACTCGGTAACCATTTACGGCATTTCCTGAGCAAAAATTATCCCACCAAAATACAAGCTCTTTGCGACATTGGTATATCTATCCCACCTATTGTTCATGAACTCATTATCGACCCGAGAAACCAACTCGAGCACGATTACAAAAGGCCAGAACTAAGTAAGGCAAAGCATGCGGTCCAAATAGCTGATTTATTTTTAAATGCAACAGAGAAAGAATTAAAAAGAAAGCCTATCGTTGCTCTAAGATGGAATGTTTTATTTATGCACAGTGAAAGCATACAAGAAAGTAAAGTTGAGTTTAAGGGTTTCTCAAAAGAACCAATGCTATTTGTAGATGTTTTCACAGAGCCGGTGGAAGTCAAGACTGTTCACCCTGAAGATCATGAAATCTCTTTTACTCTGTTAGATTGTTTCACAGAAGAACAATCCCTTGAATTGGCAAAGAAGCTGCGCGAACACTATACACAAACTTGGAAATCATCCGGAGAATCAGGGGATAGTGCCTTTTTCTACAAAGAAATAAAGCGTCAGGCGGGAATCTAATACTATCTAGTCGAAATGTAGAGGATGCAACGGTTGTTTGGATGAATCAAGGCTCGAGCCTTAGTAAAGTCTTAACAAAAGGTCCGTGTGTACGAGGCTTACAAGAGAAAAACGCATGAGCGAATTGGAATCGGAAAAACAAAACAAGAACGGGCAAAGGCAAAGGTTCGACCCTGAGCTTCTCAAAAAAGGTCTGCGCTGTGACTTAGACCAATATGAAATGCTCAAACGCTGCTCTGACAAGAAAGACATAACCGAATGGAACCAGTGGCGAAAAAGAAATCCTAATGAAGAAATACTTCTGGAAGGCATTCAGATAATCAAAGCTAATCTGGATGATATAGACTTGAGCAATGCATATCTAAGAGAAGTTAAACTACGAGGAGCATACTTGAAGCATGTGGATCTTGAAAATGCTTATTTGGACAGAGCTGATCTCATCCTTGCACATTTGGAATGTGCAGACCTTGCTGAAGCTCACCTAGAAAGAGCCAATCTAAGCGATGCCCATATGGAGTTTTCATGTTTCATCGATTCACATTTAGAAGGTATAAACCTGCGAAATGCAAATCTATCAGATGCGAATCTAATGGGCGCAAGTTTAAAAAAGGCCACCTGTCATTTTACCAATTTTGACAGAGCCAACCTTTTGAGAACAGATATGAGTGGTGCGCGACTTTTTGCAGCGCATTTAAATGACGCTAAACTAGGACAAGATATGGAAGTATTTGAACTGACTTCAGATAAGGCTCTCAAGAATAAATACATCCTTGCACGCAATATTAAGGGATTGGAATTTGGGGCCGATTTGAGGGGGGCTATCTTATGGTATGTTGACCTGAGAGGAGCTAAGCTATCGCGAGCACTTCTTCAGAGAGCAGACTTTAGATGGGCTATTGTAGATGGAGAAACTACCATTAGGAAATGTCAAGTTGATCGAAGAACAGATTTTCGAGAAGTTGGCTTGGAAAATGCACGGATAGATCCAGCAACCAAGCACCTACTGAAATATAATGGAAGGCGTATGAACTGGGAGGATTGGTACAAAGAACACCCCAAATTAAAATGGCTGGTAAAGCCGTTCTGGTGGGCTAGTGATTATGGCCTAAGCACATGGCGAATTATAGGTTGTTTTTCATGGTTGTCATTACTCTTTGCTGCGATATATTCTAATTTAGCCTATTGGTTCCCTCCTGGTATTATAAGCAATTTAGGGATAGAGCCACATTTGCCGCTATGGCATTATTTTTTATTGCTTTTGCTTCGACCTATTTATTTTTCCGTTGTTACAATGACTACATTAGGCTTTGGTGATATGTACGCAAATGCACATAGTATCTGGGGACATATATTGTTGAGCCTACAGGTAATTTTAGGTTACGTGCTTTTGGGTGCATTAGTAACAAGATTTGCGGTATTATTCACTGCCGGCGGCCCGGCCGGAAAATTCGCCGATGACAAAGAAGAAAAAACAAAACCGGCCGAGAGTGAACAAG
>CAYSLN010000072.1:0-10720 GCA_964431825.1 uncultured Pirellulales bacterium
GACTGGCGATTTGTATCTGCCGTGCTCTCCAGGAATTGCAGCAGGTGGTCAAAAAGCTTCGGATGTGGGTCGTAATCATGCGTCAGGCGATTTACCAGCTCAACAGCGAAAAAACAGCAGTTCAAAGCAAAAAGGTCATCTCGCAGGTGAGCGAGGCCGGCTCCACCACGGGCGGATTCGAATTCGGTCAAAGTAGCAAGCCCTTCCCTGTTCGAATCGGAAAAGACTATCTTTCCATGCGATAATATCTCGATGGGACCATCAAATGCCGATTTGGGCCGTTTGGAGCCTTTGGCGATGGTGCTGATTTTGCCCGCGGCTCTGGCAAAAAATGTTACAATCTGAGATGTTTCAGAATAATCGACTGCACGTATGCAAATTGCCAGGTCCTTGGTCAACATTTCCTCGTGTCTGGTGACTCGTATCTCGCCTCATGACTCACGATCGACGCTTTTCACTATTCGGATACGTTTTATTTTTCTGGCCTCGGCCGAGGCAATGGTAAGTTTCAGGTTTTCGTAATCGAAGCTCTCGCCGGTCTTGGGAATGTAACCCAGACACGAGAAAACAAAGCCACCAACGGTATCGTAATCCTTGTCCTCGGGCAGATTTAACTCGAACTGGTCGTTCAGGTCGTCAACGTATGTCCTTGCATCCACGTCGATAGTATTCTGGTCTATTTTCTTTATGGGTTCAGGTGAAGCCTCTTCATATTCATCGGCAATCTCACCCACGAGTTCCTCGAGGATATCCTCCAGTGTAACAATGCCTGCCGTTCCACCATATTCATCAAGCACCACGGCTATATGCAACTTCTGATTCTGAAACTCGTGCAGCAAAGCCCTGAGAGGCTTTGTCTCAGGAACAAAATAGACGTCCCTCATTTTGTCACGGAGCTTGAAATCTGCCGGGTCCTTGCCGATTTCGGCCAACAGGTCCTTCGCATAAACCAGACCAACTATGCTGTCTATGTTGTCCTGGTAAACTGGAACACGAGTATGGCCTGCGTTAGCAATGGTTTCAAGAACCGTCTGCAGGTTGGAGTTGACCTCAAGGGCAACAATATCAGTTCGAGGTGTCATAATTTCATCAGCAGTGCTGTCGCTCAGTTCCAGGACATTTTCAATCATTTCCTGTTCTTCCCTGTCAACCGCACCCTCCATTCTGCGCTGCTCAAGGTCGGTCAGGAATTCTTCCTGCTTTTCTTCCTGCTGTTCTTCTGGCGATATTTTCACTACGCCGGCAAGTCGACGTACAACACCGTCGTATAATTTGAATATGTAAAGGACGGGCGAAGCTACAATCGCAAAGAATATTAATAGTTTATATGTCCGGCTGAGGACTTTTTCGCCTGCATACTTCGCCCAGGCATGAGGAACTGCCAGATTAAATACCGAGAATATTGCTACTGAAATGACAAACAAAAGGGCATAGTCACCAACTGTAAGGCCGGTCGGATGCATCGTGGTAAAAATCGCGACCAGCAACAGCAATATTAACATATTAACGATGATTCTGTATAAAGAGCAGGTCAATATAAGTTTTTCAGCGTTTTTCACAAGGTTGTCGATGAAGATTTCCTTGTCTGCGCCCTTGAATGCTTCCTGCAATTTCATGCGTGAAAATATGCGCAAAGCAACAGCATTGACAGAAAAAAACAGTGCCGCTCCAACGAAAAGGCAAACCAGCAACGCTGCCCATCCGATGTTACCCACTTCTTAATACCCTTTCAATCAGACTAAAAATGTCGAATATCGATATTCATCTACTCTTATTATACACCAAACCGTAACCAAACTGTTGCAAAATCTCGTCCTCAGTATCATGCATTTTTTTAGCCTTCTCCCGTGTAGAATCGTCAAATCCGAGGTTGTGCAGCAGGGCGTGA
Organism: uncultured Pirellulales bacterium; assembly: GCA_964431825.1. Classification (GTDB taxonomy): domain Bacteria; phylum Planctomycetota; class Phycisphaerae; order Sedimentisphaerales; family Anaerobacaceae; genus CAYSLN01. The sequence continues at coordinate 1,889 of CAYSLN010000072.1, forward strand.
GTCACATAAAGCGCCAGTTCCGCCTCGGCCAAATGGCCTCGTAAATTTGCTTCTTCAGCGGCCATCTCCCCGTTGACAATAAGCTCAAACAGCTTGGGCGAGCGGGGTTTGCCTTCATCTGACAAGTCAAAACTCAAACAATCACAGGCAGATTTACGCTTTAGAAACTGCGAATTTAGTTTGCGAATTTGAGCATTGTCAACTATCACGACGCTAACAGTCGCCTTCGAAAGCTTAAAACGACTGCAGACGGTTTTAACCAGCTCTTCCAGTTTAGCCAGGTGCAGGTCTATGTCCTGGAAATTCCTGGTGATTTGAACGGCTATCATAATGTCGCTATCAGCCGCCTTTCTGCTTAATCTGTTCATTTTGAGGCTGTGCATCTTCCGGTACGTCCGGGGGCGTTGGATATGCGATTCGTCCGTGGTAGTGCGCGGCAAGGGTCTTCGACATACTGGCTTCCACCTGACTCAATTCCCGCAGTGAAATTTCACATTCATCGAATTGACCATCCTGAAGACGCTTCATCGCCATGTTGCGCACAACCGCATCCACTTTTGCCGGCGTCACTTCCGACAGAGATCGGACGGCACCTTCCACGGCATCTGCCAACATTACTATCGCGGCCTCTTTCGTTCGCGGCCTCGGGCCTGGATATCTAAATTCACTCTCAGAAAGCGTCTCAACAGCTTTGCCTTTTGCGTTTTGTGTTTTTAGCTTTTTTGCTTCATTGTAAAAAGGTTCGACCAGCGTTGTGCCGTGGTGTGCTTCAATAAATTGCCGAAGCACATTGGGCAACCTGTATTCCTTGGCCATTTCTATACCATCTTTGACATGACCTACGATAATCAACTGACTCATTGCAGGTGAAAGTTCCTTATGCCTGCTGATTGAGCCCATCTCGTTTTCGACGAAATAGCCCGGCTTGTTGATTTTCCCGATGTCATGGTAATATGCCCCTACTCTGCACAAAAGGCCGTTGCAGCCGATGGCCTCGGCGGCGGCCTCAGCAATAGAACCTATTAACAAACTATGACTGAATGTCCCAGGCGCTTCCATAGCAAGTCTTTTCAACAATGGCTGATTCGCATCACTATAGTCAAGAAGAGTCATACTTGTTGCTATGCGAAAGATTTTTTCGATAAGAGGAAGCAGCCCTTGAGTGAGTACACCAACCACAAGAGTAATTCCCGCATGACGGCCGGCATTGTCAAATAGATATGCCAGCCATGTCTTTTCTGCCAGGCTATTAAGTGGCCGTGACTTTGCCGCCCAAAGATCCAGGGCCAGCGCAGTTATAAACACTACAAACGCTGCCAAAGTACTTACTCGCAGCAGCTTCATTCTCGTGCGGACTTCTTTCAACGAAAAACAACAGGTAAAAACAGCGGCGCCCATAATCAAAAACAGGTTAATACCCGTATTCGGCTCAGCTGCAAAACAGGCCAGGAGACAATAGAATATACTCATTCCCAATGCAAAACGCTGGTCATAAGCGATTGTCAAAATAATAGCTACAGTAACAGCTGTACCGGTCGCCCAGAAGCTCTGGTTTATCAGCGCCCCAAACCTGGCCGCGGTTAACAACAGTACAAACATCCCCATCACTGCCAGAGCTCTGGCGTGGTTTTTTATAATCCGTTTTTGAAAATGATGGATATAAAAGGCAGCTGCTGTGGAAATCAGCAATACTATAACAGATAATGGTATAAGGGCACTGTAACGGCCCTGCTGAATTAGTCCCAGCGAGAGAATAAAAACGCACAAAACGACAAAAAGCAACCATAGCAGGGCCGATATTAAAAGGTCGGTGTCGGACAGCCACTTTATCTGCAGGGAGCGGTCGGCAGATATGGTCTTGCGCAACTTGCTTCGCCGGAGACTTGTTTTTTTTAAAAACCACATTTTTTCACACTGCCATAGAGACTAAAAATCTAAGTCATAAACGCATGGAAAATAACTGTTCTGCACCTATGTTTTTTTACTTTTAATGTCCGGCTGTTGCCTACTTTTATAGGCACGTACGATGTTCTGAACCAGCCGATGCCGAACAATATCTCTCCGGGTTAATACCACAGTGCCTATACCCTTAATTCGTCTGAGTATTTCAATCGCTTCGACCATACCGCTTTTTTGGCCAACATCCAGATCAATCTGCGTTATGTCGCCGGTTATTATCATTTTGGAACCGTGCCCCAATCTCGTCAAGACCATAAGCATCTGCAGGACCGAGGTGTTTTGGGCCTCGTCACAGATAATTGCAGCTTCGTTTAATGTTCGGCCACGCATAAAGGCAAGCGGAATAATTTCGATAATATCCAGTTCTATAAATTTTCTCATCTGGCCGAAGTCCATCATGTCTTCAAGTGCGTCGAAAAGCGGGCGAAGATACGGGTTTACCTTTGCCTGCAAATCACCCGGTAAGAAACCGAGCTTTTCGCCGGCCTCCACAGCTGGTCGCGCAAGGACAATTCGCCTGATTTGCTTTTTCTTCAACATCGAGACCGCAATTGCGACAGCAAGGTACGTTTTCCCTGTCCCGGCTGGACCTACACAGAAGGTAATATCGTTGGTCAGCATCGTTTCGATATACTTTAGCTGTCCGCCAGTGGAGGGCTCAACAGGCTTTTTGTGTGAATAGACGGTAATGACCCGGGAAGCTGCTTCGCCTGTCTCGGCCCGCGGCGATGAAGCCTTTCGATTGATAAAAGCACCTACATCCGCCTCAGTCAGGGAACGGTGCCTTATCAGGTGCTTTTGCATTCTGTCGATAATTTCAACGGCGTTGTTCACCTTCTTCTCTGGACCGACGATTATCAAGTTCGACTGACGGGCGGTGATTTGGATGCCAAGCGACTGACGCAAAAGACGAAGGTGGCTGTCAGCAGGACCAAACAACTCAAGTTGCCTGGCAGCAGAATCTAATTGTATGGTAACTTCCAAAGTCTTCCTCAACGCTTCTTTCGCGTCCTGCAGTTCCTCAGGTAATACCTTTAGCCGATAGCATAAAAAACAGATATGCAAGCGGTGCCGTCACCAAAAGCGAGTCAACAATATCCAATATCCCGCCGAAGCCCGGCACGTTGTTCGCTGAATCCTTCAACTGAGCATCTCGCTTTATCATAGACTCGACCAAATCGCTAATCTGGGCTATGAAGGCGAAACAAAAGCCAAATACTCCTGCTAACCACCACACCATTATATCAAAACTCACTGCAAATGCGAAAGCAACTATCATTGCAACAGCAACAGCGGCAGCCATGCCTTCCCATGTCTTTCTAGGGCTGACTTTAGGAGAGAATTTGTGCCTGCCAAACAAAGTCCCTATTGCGTATGCCCCTATATCAGAACACTTTACAACAAAAACAAACATAAGCAAAGGCCAAAGGCCAAAATCAATCCGGATAGCCAGCACAAACCCACTTAAAAGCCCCAGGTAAATGATAGAGAAACAATTTGCTCCACAATTCGCCAGGACATTTTCAGTACCGCAGCAAAGATACTGAAACAAAAGCAATGCCAGCAGTGTAAAGGCTGACAGGAAAAACAGAAAAAGCCGGGATGATATTTCGATAAGTTGCGGCCAATACCATGTGCCTGCCAATAGTATGGAGGCTGTGATTGAAACAGGTAAAAAAAGCCTCAACTTCTTTGCCGCTGCCAGCTTTGAGAATTCGATCTGGGCGGGAATTGTTAATACGGCAATCAGGATGCCAAGAAGAGTTCCCTTCAGGGATGAATCATCAGTCATCGAAGCTGTTATGGAACCATCCAGCCAGCCGTCGAGAACGACAACTCCGGCAAAAAATACCGTCATTAATGTTCCGAAAAGCAATCTGTGTCTGAGCATATTCAGCTGTTAGTATATAATCAATCCTGCAACTTCAGGAGTCTACTTATTAGATACGATTCACTATCCGCCAACGATTATTCGATAGCACCGAATCGCCGGTCCCGCTTTGCATAGGCCACTATAGCCTTTTCCAGAGATGCTTTCTTGAAATCCGGCCAGAGGGTCTTCGTAACGTAGAATTCGCTGTATGAAATTTGCCAAAGCAAAAAGTTGCTGACCCTCATTTCGTTTGCGGTGCGTATCAAAAGGTCCGGGTCGGCGACTCCGGCAGTGTATAAATGCCGGCTAATGCACTGTTCGTCGATGTCTTCTAAACTCAATTTGCCTGTTTTATGTCCTTGTGCAATCCGCCTGGCAGCATCCACGATTTCAGTTCTTCCGCCATAGTTCAGTGCCAGTTCAAGCATCATACCGGTATTTTCCGAGGTCACTTCCATGGTCTTTGTAAGCTCTGTTTTCACCGCGTCAGGCAGTCCGGCTAATCGGCCAAGGTGAATCAGCTTTACGTTATCTTTCATCAGTGTAGGACGAATCTCGATAAGATACTGAGTATAAAGGTGCATAAGGGCATTGACTTCGGCTTCTGGTCGCTTCCAATTTTCCATACTAAAGGAATATAAAGCCAAAGACTCCATGCCAAAATCAACGCAGCATTGAGCTATCTTTTCTGCTGTTTTCGCTCCTCGCCGATGTCCCTCATATCGGTGCTGGGCCTTTTGCTGCGCCCATCGACCATTGCCATCCATAATTATGGCGATATGACGCGGCATCCGTTCGGTCGCCAACCCGAGACGTTCGGCGGTTTTGCCAAGTTTTTCTTCAAAACTTTGCACGGCGTATAGCGTATAACCTCTAATTTCAACCTGTCTATAAACTAAACGCTAAAGCTCATTACCTGAATATCATCTGTTTTCGTTCTGGTCCTGCGCCGATAATTCCCACTTCTCTGCCGATATGCTCCTCGATTCGACAGATATAGTTTTGAGCATTCGAAGGCAATTCATCAAACTTGGTTGCCGCTATTATATCCTCGTCCCAGCCGGGCAGCGTTTCGTAAACGGGACAGGCCTGCGAAAGTCTGTTTATATTTGCGGGAAAGAATGTTTTTTCTTCTGCGCCGATTTTGTACGCTCTGCAAATCTTCAGCTCTTTCAAGCCTGTTAGCGTGTCGAGGTGCGTCAATACCACCGAATCGATATCGCCGATTTTGGCAGCGTAGGATACAGCCACTGCATCAAACCAGCCGCAACGACGGGGCCGGCCCGTGGTAGTGCCGTATTCGTTTCCCTTCTCGCGGATATACTGGCCGATTTCGTTGTCCTGCTCGGTCGGAAAAGGTCCTTCGCCGACCCTTGTCGTGTAGGCCTTGGCCACGCCAAGATACTTGTCAACCATTTTAGCCGGCACACCACAACCCGCAGGCATACCAAGTGAACTTGAGTTTGAACTGGTCACATAGGGAAAAGTGCCGTGATCCAAATCCAACAGCGTGCCCTGAGCACCCTCGAAGAGAATTGATTTGCCGTCTTTAATTGATTTGTGCAAAAACTCGGTCGTATCAATTATAAACGGCAACAACCTGTCGGCATAAGATTTACACTTCTCAAATATCTCACCAGCGTCTATCGGCTCGGCATTATAAACAGCAGTAAAAATTTTGTTTTTGTATTCCACAATTGCCTGCAGTTTGGCTTTGAGCTTTTTAAGGTCGCCAAAGTCACCCATACGAACAGCGTAACTTCTGCCGACCTTGTCTGCGTAACAGGGACCTATGCCACGAATGGTCGTGCCGATTTTGTTTTTGCCGAGAGATTCTTCACGCAGCTGGTCTTCTCTCTTGTGATAATCCAAAACTACATGCGCGCTTTCACTTATAAAGAGCCGGCCACCTAATGTGATATTTTTCCCTGCAAGCGTATCAATCTCTTCTATCAGTACGTCAGGGGCAAGCACCACGGCGTTTGCGATTACACAGATAATCTCCTGCCTGACTGAACCGCTCGGCAAAAGGTGTAAAGCAAACTTGGTGTTACCTACAACAACGGTGTGGCCGGCGTTGGAACCACCGCTGTACCGGACGACGATGTCACTGTCCTCAGCAAGAAAATCAACAACCTTGCCTTTACCCTCATCGCCCCATTGCAATCCAATTACACAATGATTCATTTGCGTCCTCTTGCCAAAATACCTCGTCTACGATAACAAAGATAAACCGCAATAGCCTACCGACGTAACCTATTGCGGTTAGCCAACAAATTCTACAGTCAACTCTGATTGTATTCAACTGATTTTTGCCACCAGATGTTCCAAAACCGCCGCCAGGTTGTCATACCTTCTGCTGCTCAGCTTCAGATTAGCCTCACGACCATCCTTGTCGTTATATGTGACGACAAAGTAGCTTTTTGATTCAAAGTGGGTTTTGTCTATTTTCTGGATGGAATCATAAGGGACTTTTTCTTTAGCGGTAATAACAAGTTCATTTTCATCGGCGACAATTTTCCTGTTCTTTATTGCAAACAGATAGGCTCCAAAGAACACCGCACCGGCAAAGAAGACCGGCGGAGCCTTTTGATTGAAGGCCAAAGTGCCGTCCGGGGTGCCGTCAGCCTTGGTATGCGTTTCTCTGAAGCTCTCGCTGAAATAGCCGTCATACCCAAACCAAACTGCAGCAACAATGCAAACAACAATGTAAATTTTAATATTAGTCTTTTTGAATTTACAAAGTGGTGCTTCGATAGCCATTTTAAGGTCCTTCCTGAAATCTACGTCAATCGCCTTTGCGCGATTGTCTCGGTTAAAGGCTTGACAAAGTTAGGTATTATTTTTTCAGCCATCAGTTCCTCAGCCAAGCGGCATTGGTTCTCAAAAGATTTTAGCGCATCAAACTTCTCGCCAGTTCCTGGGTACTGCCGGATTGTAAGAGACAAACTTATCGCGTTGTCCGTACTCTGTCTTCTTTCGCCGGGCTCATAGCCCCCGATTAAATCGGGAGTTGTCTTTGACTCCACGCTGATTCGCGCCTGAGTACGCTGGTCGTCGGATAATGCCACTACCACAACGGGCGAAAAACCAATGGCCTTCGAATCCGGCAACTCCAGAAGGCAATTAAAAGCCGTCGAGCCAAACAGCGCCTCGGCAATAACCTCATCATGATTGCCCGCATAATCAAAATCCATAGCTAAAGCAACATCCAGCGACGTGATATCAAGATGACTTACGCCGAGCATATAAGGGATAAGGCCGAGTATGAATCTGTCCTGGCAATAGGCCTCTTCGAAATCCGAGGGATTGACAACCCCGGAGCCAATACGGTCTATCTCCAGAGCAACCCAGCGGTATTGGCCCATGCTACGGTCCTCTTCGAGACAGTAATCATTTTTTTCGCGCCGATAGAAACGGCCCATAGAAGGAAACTGCTTTTGTATCTGCTCGAAAAAAACCAGGATAGTGTCCCGCTGCGTCGGCAGGTCCAGCTCGGTATTAACATACATATCGAGATAAAAATCGTCGCACAGAGAATTGTAACTATTCATCGCCATCGTGGAATAAGCCTCCAAACAGGCTTCAGGAAGACACTTTCCCAGGCTCTTCCCGAAAAGACTCGAACTTCAGAAACTACATACTTACCAGGCCGCTATTATACACCCAAATACTCATTTTCCCAGATTTTTTCAGTTAAACTTTGCAGCCGGTCATCATAGTTTTCCGGGCAGTTTCAGCTCTGTAACAAACGCCCCAATAGCTGAGGCGGCCGCGAAAATAAACATTCTCCACGCCCAGCCAGCCGCAAGCCCGCCATCCTGGTTTATCATCGCCGAAACCACCGTATAAATGACGCCCGTCAAAATGCCACAAATAGCTGCGGCTACAATCCGTTTTCCCAATTTCGCCCCGCCACAGCCTAAAGTTACCCCCGCCCCGCATACCAACGGCACCACTATCACAAGCAACCAGATATCCTTCAAGCCCGGCAACTGCCCGACCTCTCTCAGGTAAGCAAAATCCGCAAGTCCGAACACAGCCGCTGCGACAATTGCATACAGGCCCACGTGCCAGTATCGCGGCTTCATCGATGCCCGCAGCTCCGCCCGCCTCCGCATCCGGCGCCGTATCGTCAAAGGCCAGTTGTAGAACAAACAAAATACCCAATGCTCCAGCAAAGCGCCCCGCTCCCCGAATACCGGCACAACATGCACCGCTTCAGTCGCCCAGTGGGCCGCCATAAATCGCGCCAACGCAGGATAGTGATACGTCATCTGAATCGGAAAAGCCAAATAGCCCACATATTTGAAAAATCCCAAAAACACCGCAATATTATAATCTCTGAAATTTCGCTCCCTGATTACCAGATACACTACATAAAGCCCCCGAACCAGCGAACCCGGCGAAATCGGTACGACCTGGAAGAAGCCGATAATCCCCAGCCCAACCATCCAGGCATTTGACTGGTCCCGATGCATGAAATAGTAAACCGCCGCAATAGTAACCGATACTATCTGTGTCACCGGCAAAGTGCAGATGTGTACCGCCAAACTCTTTAGATACTTCTGTATAAAAGGTTCGTTAACCTGCGAGATGATAACAGAAGCGTCCTCGTCGCTTAGCATGTGTTTTCCGCGTCCCTCCGTCACCATCTCGCGCAGCCATTGTTCCCGCAGCTCCGCATTGAAATACAATCGAACCGGCCGAACAAGATAATAGGCCAGCTGTTCTTTCGCATACTTGAAGTCCGTCAAAAACCTGTGCAAACCCGCCGGCAAAATCGACAAAGGCAAGTGACACAGAAAAAATAAAAACTGTTTTTGTAATTTTAACGCCCGCTCCGGACCGACCCTCCCCGCCCTGTGCCAGAGAATAATTTTCTCAGCCATCTTCCCTCTAACCGCCCGGCAAAGATAGCCGCCACTCGTCAGCATCCCCCAGTAGTGCCTCCGCCAATCGACCCGCCCCCAAATCCGCAGAATAAATTTTCCCAAAAA